>JANMKM010000349.1:0-1736 GCA_031372035.1 Rhodoferax sp.
GCACGTTCTGTTCCTGCTTGGCCTGGACGTAAGCGCCGAACAGGCGCTTCAATTCGGCCTCCCACACCGCGCACCAGGGGAACAGCTGCTGCAACACCTCAGCCAGCGGTTCGGTGCTGTTGACGGTGCGTGAGTAGATCGACAGGCAGGTACTCTTGAGCGGGAACCGGCTCTTAGATCCGGACAATCCGATCTCGTGCCGCACCAGACCGAGCAGGTCTTCGGCGTCGCCGCGGTCATGCACCGTGAAAGCCTCCTGCAGCCCGATCCGGCCGGCGTACTGGCGCAGCAGCCGCGCACCAACGCTGTGGAAGGTGCCGGACCAGGGCAGTGTCAGCGCGCTTGTGCCCGCCGCCGGCAACGCCTGGCGCAACACCTGGCCCACCCGACGTTCCATCTCGGCCGCAGCGCGGCGCGAAAAGGTCAGCAGCAGCAGCCGCTGGGGATCGGCTCCATCGGTGATCAGGCGTGCCACCCGGTGCGCCAGGGTGCTGGTCTTGCCGGAGCCGGCACCGGCCAGCACCAGCAGCGGTCGCTGGTCCTGGGTGCCACTGCCATGTTGCACCGCCTGCAGTTGCTGCTCGTTAAGCGCGCCGATCCCTGCTTCGGGCGTGGTTGGAACCGGGGTGGACAAGGTGGGCATGCAAGCGGACGGCCAAGCGTCGATGCACTGTATGTTAATCCAGTCCTCGGCAAAGTCCGGAACCTGACCCGGATTCAGAGGGCGGCCAGCGCCTCGCCAAAGCCGGTCTTGTAGCTGTCGAACTGGTGCACGTCGTTGTGCGCAGCGCCCTTGACCATCAGTAGCCGCGAAGCCGGCGCGGCCGCCTGCAGGGCCAGGCTGTGGCGCGGGTTGATCAAGGTATCGCGGTCGCCATGCACCAGCAGGATCGGGCTGCGCAGGCGCGGCACGATCTCGTCGGTACGCAGGGGGTAACGCAACAACACCTGCGGCAACAGTGGGTAGTAGTCATGGGTCAACGCCACCATGCTGCTGTAGGGCGAGACCAGCACCGTCAGGTCGGGGCGCTGGCCGGCAGCCTCCAGCTCCGTGGACAGGCCGGCAGCCAGGCTGGTGCCAAGGGAACGGCCGTAGATCACGACCCGCTTGCCCTGGTACTGCGCCGCGACCGCGTTCCAGACTGCACGCACATCAGCACGCAGCTGCGCTTCACTTTCGATCCGGCCCGTGCTCTTGCCATAGCCGCGGTAATCCAGCATGACCAGGTCGAAATTGGCGCGCCGGTAGAAGGCGGTATTCACAAACCAGGTGCTCAGGTCGCCGCCATTGCCATGCAGGAAGAACACTACGCCCTTGGGCTGCGGCAGGTGCAATTGCAGCGCATGCAACTGGGCGCCCGGCACTTCGATGACCAGTTCACGGACATCGGACTCATGGGCCAGCTGGCGATCCGCTGCCAGTTGTGTAGGCTGAAACAACAGGCTTTCCTGGCGGAACCAGACCCAGGCCGCGACGCCGCCGGCCGCCAGCACGCTCAGTATCACCATGACCATCAGCATCGGCTTGAGCCAGATCATCAGCAGTGTTCGCGACAGGGAAACCGAATCTCTCACAGGCAGACCAGTGATGGCGGACCTGGCACAGAGGTCCGTGTCGGCTGATTATGCGGGACGCCGCAGCGGGAAAGAGGCCTGCGGGCGCAGGCGCGGCACTACCGCCACCGGCTCAGGGGGCCGCGCCGAGGCGCTTGACGCTGCCCGAACCGGCCACGGAC
>JANMKM010000360.1:0-1790 GCA_031372035.1 Rhodoferax sp.
AACGAGATACCACAGGCCTCGTCGGCCCATGACACCTTCTGGGATTTCATATCGCTGGTGCCGGAGGCCACCCACACCATCCTGTGGGCCATGTCGGACCGGGCCATTCCGCGCAGCTTCTCGCGCATGGAGGGCTTTGGCGTGCACACCTTCCGCTTGGTCAACGCCGAGGGTGTCTCTTGCTTCGTCAAGTTTCACTGGAAGCCGTTGCTGGGAGCCCATTCGCTGGTCTGGGACGAGGCCGTCAAGCTCGCTGGCAAGGACGCCGACTTCCACCGGCGCGAGCTGTGGGAGGCGATTGACCAGGGCAACTATCCGCAGTGGGAGTTCGGCGTGCAGATCGTGCCGGAAGCCGACGAGCACAAGTTTGACTTCGACCTGCTGGACGCCACCAAGCTGATACCGGAGTCCATGGTGCCGGTGCAGGTCATCGGCAAGCTCACACTGAACCGCAATCCGGACAACTACTTTGCCGAGACCGAGCAGGTGGCCTTCCACCCCGGCCATCTGGTGCCCGGCATCGAGTTCAGCAACGACCCGCTGCTGCAAGGCCGGCTGTTCTCCTATTCCGATACCCAGCTCTCGCGCCTGGGCAGCGCCAACTTCCACGAGATCCCGATCAACCGGCCGCTGGCCGCGGTGGACAACAACCAGCGCGACGGCCCTATGCGCCAGACCGTCGTCAAGGGGCGCGTCAGCTACGAGCCGAATTCGCTAGGCGGCGGCTGCCCGATGCAGCGGCCCTGGGAGCAGGGCGGCTTTGTCAGCCATCCAGAAGCGATGCAAGGCGTCAAGCTGCGCCAGCGCAGCGACAGCTTTGCCGACCACTTTTCGCAGCCGGGGCTGTTCTGGCGCAGCCAGGCCAACTGGGAACAGGACCATATCGTCTCTGCCTTCTGTTTTGAGCTGGCCAAGGTCTCTGTAGGCGCGGTGCGCGAGCGCATGGTCTCGAACCTGACGCAGGTGGACGTTGCCTTGGCCCAGCGCGTTGCAGATGGCCTGGGGATGGACCTGCCGCCGCCGCCCGCAGGCTCGCTGGATCTGCCGCGTACGGATGTCCCGGCGTCGGACCCTGCGCTAAGTCTGGCGACTGCGCACCGGGACCGGGTGCTGGGCCGCACCGTGGCAGTGCTGGTGGCAGACGGCGTGGACGGTGACGCGATTGACGCGTTGCGCGAGGCGCTGGCAGCGGGCCGTGCCAGCCTGAAACTGATCGCCCCACGGCTGGGCGTTGTCACCAGCAAGCAGCGCCGCACCATCACCGTGGACCACAGCCTGCCCACCGTTGCTTCGGTAATGTTTGACGCCGTGTTCCTGCCCGGTGGTGCCGATTGTGCCCACACCCTGTGCGGCAACGCCGACGCCCTGCTGTTCGTGCGCGAAGCCTACAAGCATGGCAAGCCCCTGTGTGCCAGTGACCAGGGTGCCACGCTGCTGGCCGCGGCTGCCCGCCCGCAAGTGCAGTTCCAGGGCCCGGGCGTCGCAGGTACCGATGGCAAGGTGGCGAGTGCGACGCTGCTCAAGCGCTTCATCGCCGACATCGCGAAACACCGTTTTCCGGACCGGCCGGATGCGGCAAGCGTGGTGGCCTGAGCACCCGGTGCGGCTGCCTCTGCCCCGTACTAAGGGAACGGGTTGGGGCAAGGGGGCGAAAGCGCTGCGAATGTGCGGGCACGCACAGACGTTGTGGCACGGGTCGCGCAAGCTGTGAACTGCATTTGCAGCAACCCCCCATCAACAGGAGCATTCCATGGAAGTCACGAAATTCGACAGCCCAGGCCACCCCATCG
>JANMKM010000389.1:0-3800 GCA_031372035.1 Rhodoferax sp.
AAGGCCGAGCGGGCCGAGCAGATGGCCAAGCGGCAGGAAGAGATTCGCAACGAAGTGCGGATTCTTTCCAGCGGGCACTACCTGGAAGCGGTGGACATGCGGGCTCGCAAGTTTCTGGACAAGGCCGCAGGTGATGCCGGCTTTGCCACCGTACTGGTTGCCATGTTCCTGCTGGGCGGCTGGTTCGTGCGCTCCGGCATCATGGAAAACACGCAAGCACACCTGCCGCTGTTTCGCAAGCTGGCCCTGTACGCGCTGCCGATCGGCATCGGTCTGGGGCTGCTGGGCAGCCTGATCGCGGTGTCGCACGTGCCGGGTGATGACCATGACGGCTTCCAGTTCGCCCGCGGTCTTGCGGTGCTTGGCAACCTGCCAGCCTGCCTGGGCTATGTGGGCCTGCTGGTGTGCATGCTTCACAGCCAATCGGTACTGTCCGGCGTGCGCTTGCTGGCGCCATTCGGCCGCATGGCGCTGACCCACTATCTGATGCAATCGGTCATCTGCTCGTTCGTCTTTTATGGCTATGGTCTTGGCCATTGGGGAATGGGGCGTGCAGCCCAGGTGGTGTTCGTGGCCTCGGTGCTGCTGCTGCAGATGGTGTTCAGCCACTGGTGGCTGGCGCGCTACCGTTTCGGCCCAATGGAATGGCTGTGGCGGGCCTTTACCTACCGCGAGTCGCCAGCCATGCGCCTCCAGGCCGTCGCCGGCGCATAGTGCGGCTATTGCGGTAACAGTTCAATGCGCTGCACGGTCGCAGCTTCGACCTGTCCGCGCGAATAGAGCAGCGGGAAATACTCACCCTTGCGCCACATGTCCACCAGATTGCGGTAATTCGAACTGTCCGGGTCACCGGACTGGCCCGGCATGTTCATGGCTCGCGTGTTGTCCCAATTGCCAACATCGACCACGATGCGAAACGACGGTCCGCCGAGCTGGCGAAAATCACGTGGGTCGGAGCTGGACAGGTTGGGTGTGGTGGCGCCGCCATGCTTCGCAATGGGGCCGACATTGAGTTTGCCCTGGGTGGCTGGATCTGTTGCGGCTGCGAATGGATGGCTGATCAGGCTGTGGTGCAGACTGCCCCACCGCCATTGCTTCGGTTCCGGGCCCAGCAGTCGCTCGGTATTGGCCCAGGCCAACGCCAGGCTGGACAGCAATACCCCATCGCGCCGGGCCACGGCATCCTTGCCGAACAGGGCTTGCGGTTTCTCCAGGGCAGCCAGCATCACGCTGCTATCCGGCACACCCATGGTCGCCGCTGCCGCCCTGCCAAGCACCGCCTCCTTGAACACGTACCCCAGGTAACGTGACCACCAGACTTCGAACAGTGCTGCCTCGGCCGAGTCCGCACCCTCCTCGCCATTCCAGTCCCGCAACAGCTGCAAGGCGGCGGCGCTGCGGGCGTCGGCGGATTTGAGCGTTCGCAGCAGTGCCGTCAGGCGCCGGGCCGAGGTTGAAGTTACATCGTTTTGCAGTCGCATCGAATCCTCGATCGACTGTTTGCCCGGGCGTGACAGCACTTCGGCCAGGCGCAGGTAGCGGTCATTGGCGGCCCACTCGAAACCCAGCTTGCGCTCACGGTACGGGTAGTCTGCTGGCAGGTTCATCTCGTTGGCTGTGGCGAACCAACCCTGCTTCGGGTTATAGGCATACGGCAACTGCTCACCGGACAGGAAGCCGGCCCACTCATAGCGCCCATCGCCCGGCACCGGTAGCAAGCCGTCCCAGTTCGGGCGGATCGGTGTCAGTCCGCCGGGGACCCAACCGACATTGCCCTTGGCGTCGGCATAGACCTGGTTCTCGGCTGGCGCGCCCCAATGCAGCATGGCCCGCCGGAACTGCTGGAAGTCCTTGGCATGCATGTAGTTGATGCTGCCGAAGTACGGCGCCATACCTGGCTCGAACCAACCTGAACGCACGGCGTAGGCGCGGCCTTTGGCGCGGTCCAGGTAAATGACCGGGCCGTGGCGCGAGAAGCGCAAATCCACGTCCACTGGCTCTGCGCCCTTGATGGTCACCTTCTCCGGTACGACGCTGAATTTCTCCCACCGGCCCTGGTAGCGGTACTGTGTCGGATCGGCGGGGTTGAGCTCGTAAACGTACAGGTCTTCCTGGTCCACGCCGAAGATGGTCAGGCCGAAAGCGATGCTGCCGTTGTGGCCGATCGATATTCCCGGCAGTGCCGGCTCACCGGCGCCGATCACATCCAGATCCGGCGCGTGCAGATGGGCGATATAGCGCAGCGAGGGCGCTGCATAGGCCCGGTGCGGATCATTCGCAAGGATCGCGCGGCCGGTGCTGGTTCTGGAGGGCGCAATCACCCAGGCATTGCTGCCCTCGCCCGGCACCACCATGTCATGCCCGGCCAGCCACGGCTCTGCTGCCTGCGCGCTGGAACGCAGCATGCCCTTGGCCACCGTCACCGGCTGGGTGGCAAGCTGAAAGACCTGCAGCAGGTCTCTGGGCAGGCAGGGGTCAAGCCCGACTGGCATGGTTGTGGCCCACGGCGGCGACAGCTGGACGCGCAACGCATCGGCCCGCAGGTCGGCATGGCAGGCCACAAACGCACGCGCAACCTCGGACCCCAGGTTGCGCGTCAGGGCATGGCTGCGGATACGCACCACGTCCTGGGCCTGCCATTTCTCCGGGGCATAGCCAAACTGGCGGAACTCCAGTGGCAGCTTGCGGCTGTCGCTGCCCAACTGGTCGATGTAGGCATTGATGCCGGCCACGAAGCGCTCGGCCACGCGCTGGGCCTGGCCGCCGTATGCCGCCCACTCCGCGACCATGTCACCGCGGTATAGGAACAGCCGGCTGGCCTTGTCCTGTTCCACAAACGAAGGGCCCAGTGCCGCCGCCAGGCGACCGAGACCACGACGGCGCCACAGGTCGATCTGGAACAACCGGTCGCGCGCGGCGTTGAAGCCCTGGACAAAGAACACGTCATCCTGGCTCGCAGCATAGATGTGCGGTACGCCCCAGCGGTCGACCAGGATCTGCGCCGGTTGCTGCAGGCCGGCGACCCGCAATGTTTGCTGGGGCGCGGGCTGACCCCTTGCGTCTGCCGCCTGCAGAACCACCCCGGCCACGCCGGCCAGGAACGCAACCCGCCGAAGCAGGCTGGCGAGGAGCCGGTGCCTGGCACTCGACACTGCCGGCTGCGGTCGGTGAAATACGGGTGAAGTCATGCGGTGCGGCAATGGTAAGCGAAGCCCGCAGATCACCAACCACAACCACACCGCTACAACTTCAGGAGCGCTCCGTGCTTTCTGCATGTGCCGTCCGGGTACCTTCACCCTCTGCCAACAAGGCGCGATTGCGTCCCTGGAGTCTGGCGGCATAGAGCGCCTGGTCGGCAGCGTGCAACAGCGTCGCGGGGCTGTTTCTGTCGCCGGGATGCAGGCTCGCGACGCCGAAACTGGCCGTGACGACTCCGAATGACGAACCGGTGTGCGATAGCGCCAACGCGCGCAACGCCACGCAGTCCCGCAGCGCCAGGCCCAGGGCCAGTCCGGCATCGGTGGCGGGTGCGATGAAGCTGAACTCCTCGCCACCGTAGCGCGCTACTTGGTCGCCAGTACGGCAGATGCTCCCGGACAGCACCCGGGCCAGCTGGCGCAGGCAGTCGTCGCCGCCCTGGCCAATCGTTGTCAGGTCGAGCACCCGGTCAGCAGCCAGGACGCTGCCGGACCAGAGCGATCTCATCATCAGCGAGTGGCTCGGCCACTTCGCGCTGGTCGAGGGGATGCTCGACGACCTCTGCGCGGTCCGTAACGCGCACATGGCGGAGGGTGGGTTCC
>JANMKM010000470.1:0-2633 GCA_031372035.1 Rhodoferax sp.
GGGGGTTATATTTTGGGGGTTGGCCCGGGGGTTTTTCCCTTTTGGGGGGGGGGGGGGGGGGGGGGCGGCGCAATGATCACTTCCTGGATGACCACGGCTTCCAGCGGCTTCTTGATGATGTCCAGTCCCTTGCGCCCAAGCCCGGTCAACAGCACATAGCCAATGACAATATGCAGCACAACAACAACGGCCAAGCCCTGGTATCGCCTGGCCGGATCCTTCGGCTGGTAGTGGTAATTGATGCCTAATGTGCTCAAAGCGTGCTCGTAGAGCCCTGGCGGTGGTGTTTACCACCGGCCGTGGGGCCGGGTTCAGGTATGGGATATACGTTGCAATTTAGATGCCATTCTATTTTTGCTGGCTGGCAGAGTGCACTTTTGGGTGCGCAGCACACCACTATATCCAGCCAATTTGACTGAAAAAAGACACCACTGCTGGGTTGGCGCTGCGCTTCGGGCAGCCCGTCCGTGCTAGATCAGTCGATCTTGGGGCGTGCGGATCTTCTTCAGGGGCCGGTTGCGCCCGGAATTGGTCATAAGTGGCACATCGGTGTGGCCCCCGCCCCACATCGGGTCCTCGATGCTGTCGAAGACTTCGCGCAGCCGACGGCCCCAACTGCTATGGAGCATGCGAAAGTAGGGGTTGTCTTCGTCGATGCAGACCACTTTGTCGGTCTGGAACTGATCCACTTCGTAGACCACGAGGTCCAGTGGCAGGCCGACTGAAAGGTTGGATTTGAGCGTGGAGTCCATAGAGACCAGCGCGCACTTTGCTGCTTCATCCAAGGGCGTATCCGGGGTCAAGACCCGATCCAGCACCGGCTTTCCGTACTTGGACTCGCCTACCTGGAAGTAGGGTGTCTCGGGAGTGGCTTCGATGAAATTGCCGGCTGAGTACATCTGGAACAGGCGCATGCCTTCGCCCTTGATCTGGCCGCCGAACAGCAGCGAGACATTGAATTCGACGCCGGCCTGCTTGAGCGAACCGGCATCGCGCTCGTAGACATGGCGGATGGCGCATCCCAGGACCCGGGCCGCGTCAAACATGCTGCGCGCATTCCAGATGGTGATCGGCTCCGCGTCCGACGACTCCTGCAACTGCTCGATCTGCAGGATCTCGCGCACTGATTGCGAGATGCTCAGGTTTCCGGCAGAGAGCAGCACCATGAAGCGGTCGTCCGGCTTTTCATACACGATCATCTTGCGAAAAGTGCTGATCTGGTCCAGCCCGGCGTTGGTGCGGGAATCGGACAGGAACACCAGGCCAGCATTGAGTTTGACGGCGACACAGTAGGTCATGCAAAGTCCTGCAGGTGGGGAAACGTTGGTAGGCCAGTGGGTGTCAGCCCGACGCCGCAAGCCGCTTCAGGTTGTAGAGCGCTTCCAGAGCCTCGCGCGGGCTCATCGCATCGGGCTGAATGAGGTTCAATGCTGCTTCGACAGCCGTAGGCCCTGGCGGTTCCTGTTCAGGTGATGGTGCAAACAAGTCTACCTGAGCCTGGGATTCCAGAGCCCGAGCCTCCAGCGCTGCCAGGGTTTGCCGGGCATGGTTGATCACGGCCACCGGCATGCCTGCAAGGCGGGCAACATGGATACCATAGCTGCGGTTGGCCGGTCCGGCCTCAATCTGGTGCAAAAACACGATATCTTTGCCGGTCTCGGCGGCGCTCACATGCACGTTGACGGCGGCGTGGTGCCGCGCCGGGAAAGCGGTTAGTTCAAAGTAGTGCGTGGCAAACAGCGTCAACGCCTGCGCCTTCTCATGCAGTTGGGCTGCGATGGCGCAAGCCAGCGCCAAGCCGTCAAAGGTGGATGTGCCACGTCCAATTTCATCCATCAGAACCAGGGAGTTCGACGTGGCGCTGTTCAGAATCTGGGCTGCTTCCGTCATTTCCAGCATGAAGGTGGACTGCGCGTTGGCCAGGTCGTCAGCTGCGCCAATGCGTGTATGGATGGCGTCGATCGGCCCAAGCCTGCACGCTGTGGCGGGCACGAAGCTTCCGACACTCGCCAGCAAGACGATGATGGCAACCTGTCGCATGTAGGTGGACTTGCCGCCCATGTTGGGTCCGGTAATGATCTGCATGCGGGCTTTCGATCCCATACGCGTGTCATTGGCTATGAATGTGCCACTACTCAATTGCGCCAGCCGGGCTTCTACGACAGGATGGCGGCCCTGCTCGATGTCGATGCAAGTTTCCTTGACAAACTGCGGTGCGCACCAGTGCAGTGTCAGGGAGCGCTCCGTCAACGCGAGCAATGCATCCAGTGAAGCCAGGGTTCGGGCGATCCGGTTGAGTGCGGCAACGTACTGCTGCAGGCCATCGAGCAACATTTCGAACAAATGCTTCTCTCGTGCCAGAGCCCGTTCCTGGGCGCTCAACGCCTTGTCTTCGAAGGCCTTGAGTTCGGGCGTGATGAACCTTTCCGCGTTCTTCAGGGTTTGTTACAGCGCCGCTGATCCACCGAAGCCAACATAAGTCGGTTTGACTTGACGATTGCTAACCAGCTCAAGGAATATGCTGATTTTTCAAGGAATTCAAGATACAAATTGGTATTGGTTAAAGAATTCGCAGTCAAGACGTCTAAGCAATTTCCCGTATTCAACAATAAAACCTCCGTTTTGCGGAGATC
>JANMKM010000537.1:0-7520 GCA_031372035.1 Rhodoferax sp.
GAGGCCCGGTTGCGCAGGGGCACACCGGTGCTGCTGGCCGCAGATGACGTCTACACCAACCATATCGAAGCCGACGACCTGGCCCGGGCCTGCCTGGCCGCGTTGTGGCGCGGTGCGCCGCAGCGGGCCTACAACGTGAACGACGACACGGCGCTGAAGATGGGAGACTACTTTGACCGCGCCGCCGACCTGCTGGGCCTGCCACGGCCACCCCGTGTGCCACGCAGCACCGCCCAGTCGGCATTGCCGCTGGGACTGCTGAGTTTCATGAACGAGTCGCGCCGCATGGACAACACCCGGCTCAAGCACGAGCTGCGACTGGTGCTGCGCTACCCTACTGTGGATGCCGGATTGCTAGCAAAAAAGTAGTGCTCCGCGCAGTATTCATAAGCTCCGCAGCCGGATTTGTACCTCAAGAAGGCGGGTAAAAGCGGCCTTTCAGATACCTTCGGCCCGGCGCATGGTGCTCATCCGGTCCACCGCACGCAGCACGATGTTGCGGATCTCGGCACCCTGCAGCACCGTCAGCCGCACTTCCGATTCGGGTACGGCCCGGTCCCACAGCTTCTTGTAAAAGGTTTCCAGCGAGGCCACGGTCACGCCGTCCACCGCCAGCACCATGTCGCCGGGCTTGAGTCCGGCGGCCTCAGCCGGACTGTCGGCACTGACCCGCACCACCTGCACCCGGCCCTCCTGCTCGCGCGATGTCAGGCCGATCCAGGGGCGGTGGCTGCGCTTGCTGCTGCCGCTCTGGCGCATCTCGCCCAGAATCGGCTTGAGCAGGTCCACCGGCACGAACATGTTGCCGGGCAGGCGCCTGCTGCCACCCAGTGCGTCGGCCACATACAGGCTGCCGATGCCCAGCAACTCGCCGCGCTGGTTGAACAGGGCGGCGCCGGAGTGGTTGTCGATCGGCGGGCTGGTGAACAGCGCGGAGTCGATGAAGTATTCCCAGTAGCCGGAGAACGGCCGGCTGCTGACCAGGTGGGTGATGGCCACGTCGGCCTCGGGTCCTTCGGCCTGGGCGCCGGTGGCGGCCATCATGGCCTCGCCCAGCGTCAGGCTGTCCACGCTGCCCAGCGCCACCGGTTCCACGTCGCGCAGTGGCAGCAGCGAGCGCAGCAGTCCGAAGCCGGTGGCCAGGTCGTAGGCCACGGCCTGGGCTGGCAGGGTCTTCTTGTCCTGGGTGGTGACGGAGACGGTCTGAGCCTCCAGCATCAGGTAGCCGATGGTCAGGATCAGGCCGTCCTTGCCGATCACCACACCCGAGCCGCTGCGCTGGCGTCCCAGGGTATCGGCCGAGCGCGCGCCCTCGGCCACGCTCACCTGCACGCCAACCACGGCGGCGTTGGCCTTTGAGAGTGCATCCACCACCGACTGCTGGGCCAGATCCGCGGTCTTGGGCTGGGCCGCCAGCGGCAGCAGCCAGAAGGCCAGCGCGAGAGCGGCACAGGTGGATCGCAAGGTATTGGCGTGCATATGGGTTCCCCAAGTCTGAGCCCTGAGAATGCGCCCAAATCAAAGCCTATGCAATCGCGCGGGCATTTGCCGCTCTGCCTGCGCCGTCGGCGGCGGTTCATGCCAGGTCTGCGTGGGCGCTGGCGCGGTAGTCGGCATAGGTGCTGGCAATGCCCGCGCGCAGGTCAATGCGGGAGCGCCAACCCATTTTGGCCAGGGCGCTGGCGTCAAGCAGCTTGCGTGGCGTGCCGTCGGGCTTGCTGGCGTCGAACTCCAGTTCGCCGAAGTCCACCTCCCACGAGAAGTACGAAAGTGCCAGGCCCAGCCGCTTGGCGGGTGCACCAATGCTCAGGTCATCCGGCGTGCGTTCGAAGTCGCCCTTGCCCAGCAAATTGACCGTCGGCATCCGGTCCGCGTTGGCGGCATCAGACTGACTGATTGTGTTGACCGGATTCGGCCAGTTGGCAGGAATGGGTGGCGCCGGCAGATGCACGGTCGGGCCCTGGGCACAGGACGCCAGCAACAGGGCCGCGCGTGAAAAGAGGGACCACCGCATCCCTTGGAATATATCGGGTCAGGCTTGTTGCAGACGGCCCAAGTACCCAGCAATCCCCCAGCCTTTGCGCTCTTCGTTACACAAGCGGCAGTAGCCAAGTCCCTTGTGCAGCGGGCGAGTCAGTGCCGCGCTCTTTACGCAAACGTGCGGAAGGACCGGCCGTTCAGACGCCTGTGATGGTCAGTAGTGCACTTCGACCAATGCCAATCCGTATCCTTTGAAACTGACCATCGGAATTTGTCCAGGATCAAGGGCGAGCGTCACAGGTCCGCTTGCAGGACTGGTCAATGCGTCGACTGTCTTGACCCACATTGATTTTGGCTGCCTGCCGGCCTCATGGGTCACCACTACCTTGAGAGACAGGTTTTCACCCGATGTCCCTTTGCCCGATGCAGCGACTCCTGCATTTGCCAGTAGCACACGTACGGTCCCGCCATCACTCGATCGGATGGCGATAGCCTCGACGTTACTGGACTCAACACTGACCTTGGCTAGTCGGTCTCCCGGTCGAATCGATTGTCGAATCAGGCTGTCCCGCCAGTAGGGGAGCAGCGTTTGACCTGTCTGTGCTTCCAATGCACTCAAGCGCCGGCCGCCGGCTTCCACAAATTGAAATGGAATGAACCCCATCGGATGATCGGCAGCCAACAAGGCGCTTTGCATGAACAGCGAGCCGCCAAGTGCAACGCCCAAGGGGCCCCAACCCCGTCCGTATGGGTCGTCTTCGCCGTCGGGACTGAGATTGAATTCGTCAAGGAGCAAAGGAATCTGAGGGCGTCCGCCGGCATCGAGGAATGTCAACACGGACTTCATTGCCGCCAAGATCCCGTCAATGCCAATTGCGTCGCCACCGCCTTTGCGCAGCTCCAGGTCTTGTGCACTGTTTGGCCCCGCGTAGCCATGTACCGATATGGCGTCGGGTGGAATGGGAAGCGTGATGATCGTGCCCAGATATCCGGTGTTTCTGGGGTCCGATACGGCCGGCCCCACGAGCTTGATGCTAGGGTCCACCTGGCGCATGCGCTGGGACGTGATTGCCCACATGGCGGCGTATTCCGCCTGGCTCAAGGACGGCTGGTTCGGAGTTGTCCTCAGGCAAGGAAATTCGTAAGGAAGATCTGGCTCGTTCCAGATTTCCCAGAAGTCAATGCGGTGCGACGTTCCTGCGGGATTGGTGTGGATCCCCGTCGCATCTGAGAAACTGCCCAAGTTGTAATACGCGACCAAAGACGCCATGTAGGCTGCGAACTGTTGAAAACCAGGATCAGTCAGGGACCCGACAGCTGAATGAAAAGAGGCACAGGTGGAAAGTGTCACTGGGGCGTGACGCACATTCAGTATTGGTATTGAATTTGCGGCATAGGCGATGCTGACCAGGCGATCCAGAGCCGAGAAGTTCCACGCTGCACGGTTCCTGCGTGAAATGGGTTCCGGCAAGGTATCACTGTCGGCCCCCGCATGGATGCGAAACCAATCTGGCGCAAGCGCGCTGAGCCGGACTTGACCATTGACCTGATCAAAGGCGGCAAAGTCGTCAAGCTGTTCGCCCGACGAGATAGAGACTCTTGTCGTCGATGTCGCGTCCACTCTGACAGTCGGTGCATTGCCTGGCAATGTGTTGCTGCTGACCGCATTTCCTCCTCCACCGCAGGCGGCAAGGGCAAGTGTCAATGGCAACGCAATCAGCTTGCGGTAGGCAAGACGGCTAGGCACGCGCAAATTGAGCAACATCAGCTTTCCTGCGCAACAAAACGCGGTCTTGAGGGAGATTGACGAGATCGACTGCGAAAGTGATCTGGTGCCGGAGGCCGGAATCGAACCGGCACGGGTTTTACCCCGCGGGATTTTGAGTCCCGTGCGTCTACCAATTTCACCACTCCGGCTGTAGAGCGAGAAAGACGTGAATTATGGCACAGCGCCATTGGTGAAATGGCTGCGCGCGCGGCTCTGTCGGCTGCGCCGATTCAGGGTTCCACAGCCATTCCGAGCAGCGCCGTACCGTCGCCCACCGTACCGATGAGTTGCGCCTTGCCGGTGGCCAGGTCAATCAGATACAGCCGGGTCCGGGAAGTATCAGCAGTACGCACTGCGGCGAACGCCGCGCCGGAAACGTCGGCAATATCGAAGCTGGCGTCAGTCAGTTCGCCCAGGCCGAGCGGGCCCACAGTTGTCAGTAGGCCGGTGTTGGGCGAGACCACGGGTGTTGTGCCCTCCATCGAACCTTGCATCACCAATACGCCGAGTTTGCGGTCGATGGAGAAGTTGGTGGTGAGCTTCTCGTCCTTCTTGTTGTAGGTGTAGGCGGCCGCTACGATCGCCGGTGCCTTGCCCGCGTTCACGTCGCCCGGGGCGAAGGCCAGGGGGGTGTCGGCTTGCAGGCCCTCCAGAGTGGGGTTGTTATCTACGGCGGCGCCCGTGTCCGGGTGCAGCCGCAGGTTCAGGCCGCTGTCGCCGACGACGCGGATCCGGTCCGCTGCTGGGTTGAAGTCGAAGCCGAACAGGTTGCCGGTCAGAGGGAATGCGGAAGGTGCGGCGCCAACGCGCTTGAGCATGCCGCTGGCCGTGTCCAGTGTGTAGAACTGGCCGCTGCTGGCCAGCGCATACAACACGCCACGGGCGACCCGGTAGTCGATGCCCAGCAGCTTCTCGCCTGGCTGCAGGCCGCTGACCGGGCGGCGCGCCAGAATCTGTTGCGGCTGGCCGGCATTGAACTGGATCAACTCCATGTGGGCATTGAGGGCAAAGATCAACTCCTTGCGCAGTGTGCCGGCCGGTTCAGACATGCTGGCGCAGGCGGCAACCAGCGCTGCCGCCAGCACAACGGTGGCAAGGTGCATCAGATGGTGGAGGTGTTTCATCGGGAGCCTCGGGTGGATCGTCGAGCTTGCAGTTAAGCGAGGGCAGCGCAGATGTGCCCGGTGTCCTGCGGTGTGGCAGCCGCCCTGCGGCCGCGCGGGCACGCCCGGCCCTGGGCAGGAGGAAGGCTTTGATCTATGGCACAGTGCTGTCCATGAAATACCTCACGATCGAAGACGCCATCGGCAAGACGCCGCTGGTGGCGCTGCAACGCATTGGCGCCGCGGACAACGCGAAGCGCGGCAACGTGATTCTGGGCAAGCTGGAGGGCAACAACCCGGCTGGGTCGGTGAAGGACCGGCCGGCGCTGTCGATGATCGCCCGGGCCCAGGAGCGCGGCGAGATCAAGCCCGGTGACACCCTGATCGAAGCCACCTCCGGCAATACCGGTATCGCCCTGGCCATGGCTGCGGCGATCAAGGGCTACCGCATGATCCTGATCATGCCGGAGGACCTGTCGATCGAGCGGGCCCAGACCATGAAGGCCTTTGGTGCCGAACTGATCCTCACGCCCAAGAGCGGCGGCATGGAGTCGGCACGGGACCTGGCGGAGCAGATGCAGAAGAATGGCAAGGGTGTGGTGCTGGACCAGTTTGCCAACGCCGACAACCCGCGCAGCCACTACGAGACCACAGGCCCCGAGATCTGGGCGGATACCAAGGGCCACGTCACCCATTTCGTCAGTGCCATGGGCACCACCGGCACCATCACCGGGGTCTCGCAGTTCCTCAAAGAAAAGAACCCGAAGGTCAGGATCATCGGTGCGCAGCCCTCGGAGGGTTCGCGCATTCCGGGCATCCGCAAGTGGCCGCAGGAGTACCTGCCGAAGATCTATGAGCCCTCGCGCGTGGATGAGCTGGTGTACGTGAGCCAGGCCGATGCAGAAGACATGTGCCGGCGCATGGCGCGCGAGGAAGGCATCTTTGCTGGCATCTCGGCAGCGGGTGCCTGCTGGGTGGCGCAGCAGATTGCGGCGCGGGAGCAGAACGCAACGATCGTGTTTGTGGTGTGTGATCGGGGAGATCGCTATCTGTCCACCGGGGTGTTTCCGGCCTGAGTTCCGCTACACCGGAAAATGACACGCCGCCATGCGGCCTGGCGCCAGTTCGCGTAGCAGCGGTGCCTCTACCTTGCAGCGCTCCTGGGCCCGCGGGCAGCGCGGGTGGAAGTGGCAGCCAGCAGGCGGACGCATGGGGTTGGGAACATCACCCTCGAGCACGATGCGCTTGCGCTTGACGCTCGGATCGGGGATCGGCACCGCTGACAGCAGGGCCTCGCTGTAAGGGTGGCGCGGGTTGGTGTAGAGCTCGCGCGATGGCGCCACCTCCACGATCCGGCCCAGGTACATCACGGCGATGCGGGTGCTGATGTGCTCTACCACGGACAGGTCGTGGGCGATGAACAAATAGGTCAGGCCGAATTTTTCCTGCAGGTCTTCCAGCAGGTTGATCACCTGGGCCTGGATCGAGACGTCGAGTGCCGACACCGGCTCGTCACAGACGATCAGCTTCGGGCTCACCGCCAGGGCCCGGGCAATGCCGATGCGCTGGCGCTGGCCGCCGGAGAACTCATGCGGATAGCGGCGTGCGTGGTCGGGGTGCAGGCCCACCGTCTCCAGCAGCTCCGTGATGCGGTCCTGATACAGCTGCGGTGTCGCGCTCAGGCCATGGATGGTCAGCGCTTCGCCAATGATGGCTCCCACCGTCATGCGTGGATTGAGCGACGCATACGGGTCCTGGAAGATGATCTGCAGGTCCCGGCTGCGCTTGCGCATCGTGGGCTTGTCCAGCGCCCGCAACTCGGTGCCTTCAAACCAGATTTCGCCGGCCGTGGGCTCAATCAGGCGCAGGATGCAGCGGCCGGTGGTGGACTTGCCGCAACCGGATTCGCCCACCAGGCCCAGGGTTTCACCGGCAGCAATTTCGAAGCTCACGCCGTCCACCGCCCGCACATGTTCGGTGTGCCGCCCCAGCAGGCCCGAGTGCACGGCAAAGTGCTTGGTCAGCTGGTTCACGCGCAACAGCGGCTCGGTCATGCGGCCTCCCCGGCACGGGTCTGCTGAATGCGTTTCGAAACTGCGGGCATCATTTCCTCAATACAAAACACAGGCCACCTTATGGCCGGGCGCCACTTCGCGCAGTGGCGGCGTCTGCTCGGTGCAATCGGGCCGGGCAAACTTGCAGCGCGCGGCAAAGCGGCAGCCAGGTTTGGGGTTCAGCAGGCTGGGCACCACGCCGGCAATGGCCTCCAGCCGGGCCTTGTTCAGGGCGGCCGTGTCCACCCGCGGGATCGAGCGGATCAGGCCCTGGGTGTAGGGGTGCTTGGGCTCGCGAAACAGGTCTTCCACGTTGGCTTCTTCCACCACCTGGCCGGCATACATCACGACCACGCGTTGCGCCGTTTCGGCAATCACGCCCATGGCATGGGTGATCAGCATCACCGCCATGCCCAGGCGCGACTTGAGCTCGGTCAGCAGGTCCAGAATCTGCGCCTGGATCGTCACGTCCAGCGCGGTGGTGGGCTCGTCGGCAATCAACAGCTTGGGGTTGCAGGACAGCGCCATGGCAATCATCACCCGCTGCCGCATGCCACCCGAGAACTGATGCGGGTAGTCATGCACCCGACGCTGCGGGTTGGAGATATGCACCAG
>JANMKM010000548.1:0-5878 GCA_031372035.1 Rhodoferax sp.
CGATCAAACCCAAGGCCTCGCGCGACAAGTCGTCCGAGACCTTCCTGGTCGGCATTGGACCCAAACCTTTGCCAGCTGTGGCGCCGCCGCCGGCTACGGAGGCGACCTGAGGTGTTGCGCGATGTCACAAAAAGCACGCAAGCCCTTGAACTGTATGGGGCCGAAAGCTCCGGAAAGCCGGTTTCCACACCTTGAAACGCCTAAAATGGCACCAAGCTATGCAGTGTTTCCTCCCACCTGCGCCGACTGGAGTCTCGTTTGAATAATCAGTGGTTTTCAAAAATTGCCGTCTGGCTGGTGATCGCCCTTGTGCTGTTCACCGTGTTCAAGCAGTTCGAAACACGCGGCAGCACTGCTGCCGGCTATCTGGGTTATTCCGACTTTCTGGAAGAAGTGCGCAACAAGCGCATCAAGAGCGTGCTGATCCAGGAGGGCCAGGGCGGTACCGAAATCGTGGCAGTCACCAATGACGAGCGCAAGGTCCGCACCACCGCCACCTACCTCGATCGCGGCCTGGTCGGCGATCTGATCGCCAATGGCGTGAAGTTTGACGTCAAGCCGCGCGAGGAGGGTTCACTGCTGATGACCCTGCTGGTGAGCTGGGGCCCGATGCTGCTGCTGATCGGTGTCTGGATCTACTTCATGCGCCAGATGCAGGGCGGCGGCAAGGGCGGTGCCTTCAGCTTTGGCAAGAGCAAGGCGCGCATGCTCGACGAAGCCACCAACCAGGTGACCTTTGCCGACGTGGCCGGTTGTGACGAGGCCAAGGAAGAGGTCAAGGAAGTGGTGGACTTCCTCAAGGACCCGCAGAAGTTCCAGAAGCTCGGTGGCCGCATTCCGCGCGGTCTGCTGCTGGTGGGCCCCCCCGGCACCGGCAAAACGCTGCTGGCCAAGGGCATTGCCGGCGAAGCCAAGGTGCCGTTCTTCAGCATCAGCGGTTCCGACTTTGTGGAAATGTTTGTCGGCGTCGGCGCGGCCCGGGTGCGCGACATGTTTGACAACGCCAAGAAGAACGCGCCCTGCATCATCTTCATCGACGAAATCGACGCGGTGGGGCGCCAGCGTGGCGCCGGCCTGGGCGGCGGCAATGACGAGCGCGAGCAGACCCTGAACCAGATGCTGGTCGAGATGGACGGCTTCGAGACCAATGTCGGCGTGATCGTGGTGGCGGCCACCAACCGCCCTGACATCCTGGACTCGGCCTTGCTGCGCCCTGGCCGTTTCGACCGCCAGGTCTATGTGACGCTGCCCGACATCCGGGGCCGCGAGCAGATTCTCAATGTGCACATGCGCAAGGTGCCGATGGGCCAGGACGTCAACCCCTCGGTCATCGCTCGCGGCACACCAGGCATGTCCGGCGCGGACCTGGCCAACCTGTGCAATGAGGCGGCGTTGATGGCGGCGCGGCGCAACGCCCGGGTGGTGGAGATGCAGGACTTTGAGAAGGCCAAGGACAAGATCCTGATGGGCCCGGAGCGCAAGAGCATGGTGATGCCGGAGGAAGAGCGCCGCAACACGGCCTACCACGAGTCCGGCCACGCCCTGATCGGCAAGCTGCTGCCCAAGTGCGACCCGGTGCACAAGGTCACGATCATTCCGCGTGGCCGCGCCCTGGGTGTCACCATGAGCCTGCCGGCACAGGACCGCTACAGCTACGACAGCGAATACATGCTGAACCAGATCAGCATGCTGTTTGGCGGCCGCATCGCCGAAGAGGTGTTCATGCACCAGATGACCACCGGCGCCAGCAATGACTTCGAACGCGCCACCCACATTGCCCGCGACATGGTCACGCGCTACGGCATGACCGATGCCCTGGGCCCGATGGTCTACGCCGAGAACGAGGGCGAGGTGTTCCTGGGCCGCTCCGTCACCAAGACCACCAACATGAGCGAGCAGACGATGCAGAAGGTGGACGGCGAGGTGCGCCGCATCATCGACCAGCAATACGCCCAGGCGCGCAAGCTGATCGAAGACAACCAGGACAAGATGCACGCCATGGCCAAGGCGTTGCTGGAATGGGAAACCATTGACAGCGACCAGCTCGACGACATCATGGCCGGCAAGGCGCCCCGTCCGCCCAAGGACTGGACACCACGCGCGCCCTCCTCTGGTGGCGACGGCAGTGGCGGTGCGCCTGTGGTGGCACCCGACCCGGCGCCCAACGCGGCCTGAGCCAGGGCTGCGGTCCAAGCGCCCGGGGCTGTTGGCCAAACACCGGCCGTTTACCTGCCATGGAGATGGTTCGGACCATTCTCGCGGTTGACGACGTCCCGGCGGTGCTGGAGTACCTGCGGGCCCTGCTGGCCGGTCATCACCATGTGCTGATCACCACCACCGAGCCCGAGCAGGCCTCGGCCACGGAACTGCTGGAGCGCATCCGCTCCCTGATTCCGGATTGACCAGGCCTGCGCGGCCGCGTTGTACAGCTTCGGATTCCGGTGAATAGTTTGCGACAATGCGGGCCTATGCTCTGGCAGTGCAACCGGTTTTCGATCGATCTGGCACGCCCGAAGATCATGGGCATCGTCAACGTGACGCCGGACTCGTTCTCGGACGGCGGCCAGCATGCGTCCACCGCAGCAGCCTTGCGCCACTGCGAACGCCTGCTGCAGGACGGTGCCGACATCCTGGACATTGGGGCCGAGTCCACCCGCCCCGGCGCGAACCCGGTGCCACAAGCCGAAGAGTTGGAGCGGCTGATCCCCGTGGTGCGCGCCGCTGTGGCGTTGAACGTACCCATTTCCGTGGACACCTACAAACCGGCCGTGATGCAGGCTGTGCTGGACCTGGGCGCCGACATCATCAACGACATCTGGGCCTTGCGCTGGCGTGACCCGGCCTTGCCGGACAGCCAGCCGGGCGGCGCCGAGCTGCTGGCCAGGCACGGCAACAGCGGCCTTTGCCTGATGCACATGCACGGCGAGCCCGTCAGCATGCAGCAGCAGCCCATGACAGGCGACGTGATACCCCAGGTGCTATCGTTCTGGGAGCGTTCTGTGGCGGATTTGCAAGGCCTGGGCGTGGACCGTGCCCGTTTGGTGGTGGATCCCGGCGTCGGCTTCGGCAAGACCGTGCAACAGAATTTCGCGCTGCTGGCGCGGCTGCCGGAGCTGCTGACCAGCGGCTTGCCTGTCGCAGTGGGTTGGTCGCGCAAGTCATCGCTGGCAGCCGTGACCTCGAACTCGCTGTCCAGCGTGGCGACGCTCGATACTACCGGGCGGATGGTGCCCAGTGTGGCGGCGGCACTGCTGTCGGTGGAGCGCGGTGCCAGCGTGGTGCGGGTGCATGACGTGCGCGAGACGGTGCAGGTGCTCAAGGTGCTACAGGCAGTGCTGATCGCAGCGTGACTACGAACAACAAGAGGATGGGACCATGAGCAGAAGATACTTTGGCACCGACGGTATCCGCGGCACGGTGGGCGAGGCGCCGATCACGCCGGACTTTGTGCTGCGGCTGGCCCACGCCGTGGGCCGGGTGCTCAAGCGCAGCGACAGCCGGCCCGTGGTGCTGATCGGCAAGGACACGCGGATCTCCGGCTACATGCTGGAGAGCGCGCTGGAGAGTGGCTTCAATTCCGCTGGTGTCGACGTGGTGCTGCTCGGGCCCCTGCCCACGCCCGGCGTGGCCTACCTCACCCGGGCCCAGCGGGCATCGCTGGGGGTAGTGATCAGTGCCAGCCACAACCCGTACCCGGACAACGGCATCAAGTTCTTCAGCGCCCATGGCACCAAGCTGCCCGACGCCTGGGAGATCGACGTCGAGGCGGCGCTGGACGAGCCGCCGGTGTGGGCCGACTCCGCCTCCCTGGGCCGCACCCGCCGGCTGGAGGACGCGGCCGGCCGCTACATCGAATTCTGCAAGAGCACCTTTGCCAACCACCTGACGCTCAAGGGCCTGAAGATCGTGGTGGACGCGGCCCACGGTGCGGCGTATCAGGTGGCGCCCAAGGTGTTCCATGAGCTGGGTGCCGAGGTGATCCCGATCGGCTGCACGCCTGACGGCCTGAATATCAATGACGGTGTCGGTGCCACGCATCCCAAGGCCGTGGTGGACGCCGTCAAGACCCACCATGCGCATTTCGGTGTGGCGCTGGATGGTGACGCCGACCGGCTGCAACTGGTGGATGCGCAGGGCCGGCTGTTCAATGGCGACGAGATTCTGTACCTGATGGTCTCGGAGCGGTTGTCGCGTGGCGGTGGCCAGGCCAGCAAGCGCGCCAGCGACGCCGTGCCCGGCGTGGTGGGCACGCTGATGACCAACATGGCGGTGGAGATAGCGCTGCGCAAACGCGGGGTGGAACTGGTGCGGGCCAAGGTCGGCGACCGCTATGTGCTGGAGGAACTGGAAAAGCGCGGCTGGCTGCTCGGCGGCGAGGGCTCGGGCCACCTGCTGGCCCTGGACAAGCACACCACCGGCGACGGCCTGGTTTCGGCGTTGCAGGTGTTGCAGGCCTGCATACGCAGCGGCCACAGCCTGGCGCATTTGCTGGCCGATGTGACGCTGTTCCCGCAGACCCTGATCAATGTGCGGCTGCGCCCGGGGCAGGACTGGAAGACCAATACTGCTCTCGAGCGCGAGACCCGGGCCGTGGAAGCGGAGCTGGGCGACCTGGGCCGGGTGCTGATCCGCGCCAGCGGCACCGAGCCGCTGCTGCGGGTGATGGTGGAAGCCCGGGACCCGCTCAAGGCCCGGGCCTGCGCCGAGCGGCTGGCCGACGCGGTGCTGGCTGGTTGATGCTGTGGCCCGCGCTGCAGCAACGCAAGACGGCACACGCACCATGGTGGAAGACCTGGAAGTCACGCGCGCCAACTACGCCGACCCCGCCCATGGCCGGGCCCTGGTAGAGCTGCTCGATGCCTATGCCCGCGACCCGATGGGCGGCGCTACGCCCCTGAGCGCGTACGCGCGCGAGCATCTGGTGGCGGCACTGGCGGCGCGGCCGCAGGCCTACAGCGTGCTGGCGTTTGTGGGCGGGCAGCCGGTGGGTCTGGTCAACTGCATCGAGGGCTTCTCGACTTTTGCCTGCAAGCCGCTGGTCAATGTCCATGACGTGGCAGTGCTGCCGCAATACCGCGGCCAGCGTGTGGCCGAGCGCATGCTGGCGCTGGCGGAAACCATCGCGCTGGAGCGCGGCGCCGTCAAGCTGACGCTGGAAGTGCTGCAAGGCAACCACGGCGCGATCCGCCTGTACCAGCGCATCGGCTTTGCCGGCTACCAGCTGGACCCGGCCATGGGCGACGCCCGCTTTTTTCAGAAGTGGCTGGTGTAGCAGCTTGCTATATATTTTCTAGCTGCTCGTGGCTTGTCCATGCGCTTTCTGGCTATTTCTTCGAGCGAAAACTGGTGGAAATAGGATTGTCTGACTTGCTTTGACCTACGCTGAGCACTAAATGTTGCATTTCCATTCAATTTTCGACATGTCTTGACGACTTTCCGCAAATTCAAGTCTTCATGCACTGGTGGCGTGCAAAGCCACTGCCAGGCAGCCGCCAGCGCTTCTCGGCTTCGCACAGGCGCGCCGTCAACTACCTGCCCATGGCTTCATCGATATTGGCTTGCGCGCAAGCAACCGAGCCACCCACACTTCGGCTATCTGGTTCAATGAGTCGTCCAAACTCGATATCTCCCGAATCATCATGATCGACCCACACGCGTTTTGGGGTGACAACTATTACAGCCATCCCCCGCTGACAGAGGAGATGGTCTTGCACGCCGAGGCGAGCCTGGGTGTGCGCCTGCCTCCCGAACTCATCGCATTGCTGAAGATTCAGAACGGTGGCTACACACAAGGGTTCGCCCATCCGATGAACCAGGCCACCAGCTGGGCCAAGGACCATGTACCGCTGGACGACCTGGCTGGCATCGTGACGGACCC
>JANMKM010000579.1:0-2060 GCA_031372035.1 Rhodoferax sp.
CTGCGTCGAGGGATGGTCGATGGTGATTCCCTGGGTTGGTTACTCGCTGTCGGAGTTGATCAAGCGTGTAGAGCCCACAGGCTCTGCCAAGTACGTTGAATTTGTGACCCTGGCTGACCCGAAGACCATGCCCTTTGTCGGCTCCAGGGTGCTGGATTGGCCCTACGTGGAAGGCCTGCGCATGGATGAGGCCATGCATCCGTTGACGCTGCTGACCTTCGGCATGTACGGCGAGGTGCTGCCCAACCAGAGTGGCGCCCCGGTGCGAATCGTGGTGCCATGGAAATATGGCTTCAAGAGTGGCAAGAGCATCGTCAAGATCCGTTTCACCGACAAGCAGCCGGGCACCGCGTGGAACAAGGCTGCGGCCAATGAATACGGCTTTTTCTCGAACGTGAATCCGGACGTGGACCATCCACGCTGGAGTCAGGCTACGGAGCGCCGCATCGGGGAAGACGGCCTGTTTGCCAAGAAGCGCAAGACCCTGATGTTCAATGGCTACGAGGCCCAGGTGGGGCAGCTGTATGCCGGCATGGATCTGAAGAAGTTCTATTGAGCCGGTACGCCGATACCGCGGCCCGCCCATGAAGAAGCTGTTACTGTCCACCGCCGCCAAGCCGGTGCTGTTTACCCTGGCCCTGCTGCCATTCGCCTGGCTGCTGTATGCTGCGCTGGGCAATCAATTGGGGGCCAACCCGGCGGAGGCGCTGGTGCGCTCCACCGGTGACTGGACACTGCGCTTCCTGTGCATCGTGCTGGCCGTGACGCCGCTGCGGGTCATCACGGCGACGCCCGCCCTGGCGCGTTTTCGCCGCATGCTGGGCCTGTTCGTGTACTTCTATGCGCTGCTGCATCTGCTGAGCTACAGCTGGTTCGACATGGGCTTTGACGTGGCGGACATTGCCAAGGACATTGCCAAGCGTCCGTTCATCCTGGTGGGTTTCAGCGCCATCGTGCTGCTCACGCCGCTGGCCGCGACCTCCTTCAACCGGGCCATCAAGTTCCTGGGGGCCAAGCGCTGGCAGGCGCTGCACAAGCTGGTGTACGTGATTTCCGGCCTGGCGCTACTGCACTTCTTCTGGATGCGTGCCGGCAAGAACAACTTCACCGAAGTCTTTGTCTACGCCGCAATCATCGCTGCCCTGCTGGGCTGGCGCCTACTCCAACTCTGGAGGAAAAATGTCCCGCAAGCCATTGCCAGAGCGCGCGGATAGCTCCTGAATTTGCAGCATACTGGTGCTGTCAGTGTTCTCGCATGGCCGGCACATCCCGGCATGGATTCAAAGACCTGGTTGCAGTACGGTCTCCCCGCGCAGCTGGTCGCCGATGGTTTCGCGTTGGCGGATCAGCTGGGCCTGGTCCAGGTCCACAAGGATTTCGGCGGCACGTGGGCGCGAGTTGTAGTTGCTTGCCATGCTCATGCAATAGGCGCCCGCTGACAGCACCGCCAGCAGGTCACCGTTGCGGACTGCCAGCGGTCTGTCATGGCCGATCCAGTCACCGCTCTCGCACACCGGACCCACCACCTCCCAGACCGTGGGTGCTTCGGCGCGCGGCTGCAGCGGCACAATCCCGTGGAAGGCTTGGTACATCGCTGGTCGCGGCAAGTCATTCATGGCGGCATCGATGATGCAGAAATTCTTCTGCTCGCCCGGCTTGAGGTACAGCACCTCGGTGATGCAGACGCCCGCATTGCCCACCAGGGAGCGCCCGGGCTCGATCATCAATGGCCGCGTGCCGAAACCGCGGGCGTCGAGCCGCTGCAGCAACCGGGACCAAAGTGCGTCGGCCTGGGGCGGCGCAGTGCCCTCGTAGTTGATGCCCAGTCCGCCACCAAAGTCCAGGTGCTCAATGGGGATGCCGGCCCGCTCGATGGCCTCCACCAGGTCCAGCATGCGCTCGATGGCGTCCAGGTACGGAGCCTCGGTCGTGATCTGTGAGCCGATCCCGATCGCCTTCTCCTGACCGAGATAGCCGTCGCGATCACCCTTCTTCAGTGCCTGCATGAGTGGATGTTCCGGCAGGTAAGTTTGGATCCGCGCATGGCCGGGTTTCTCGCC
>JANMKM010000618.1:0-7144 GCA_031372035.1 Rhodoferax sp.
ACCGAGCGCGCCCACATGGCCCAGGCGATGGCCAGCCTCAAGCGCCTGACGCTGGGCCGCGACCCCCACGGCCTGGGCTGGTACACCGGCCGCGACAGCCCCAACACACACCGGCTGGTGGCGGAACACGGCGGCTTTGAATACGACAGCGACTACTACGGCGACGACCTGCCATTCTGGATGCCGGTACAGCATGCCGACGGCCAGCTGTCGCAGCAGCTGATCGTGCCCTATGCGCTCGACACCAACGACATGCGCTTCGTCCAGGCCCAGGGCTTCAACACCGGCGAGCATTTCCTGCAGTACCTGAAGGACACGTTCGACGTGCTCTATGCCGAAGGCGACCCGCAGGGGCTGGACCGGCCCAAGATGATGAGCGTCGGCATGCATTGCCGGCTGCTGGGCAAGCCCGGTCGCTTTGGCGCCCTGCAGAAATTTCTGGACTACGTGCAACGCCACGAGCAGGTGTGGATCTGCCGGCGCATCGACATCGCCCGCCACTGGCGCGCCCACCACCCTTGCCCGGCCAAACCGACCTGACACCATGCCCATCACCCTGGACCAACTCAATCGCGCAACCGAGTCCGAAGCAGCGCTGCTACTGGATGGCCTGTACGAACACTCGCCCTGGATCGCCCAGGCAGCCTTGCAAGAGCGACCCTTTGCCTCGCTGGCGCAACTCAAGCACGCCATGGTGCGGCTGGTGGCCGACGCGGGGCTGCAGGCCCAGCTGGCGCTGATCCGCGCGCACCCAGAACTGGCCGGCAAGGCCATGGTGAGCAACGCCCTCACGCCTGAATCCACCGGCGAACAAGGCCGTGCCGGCCTGACGGATTGCAGTCCGGAAGAATTTGCCCGCATCCAGCAGCTCAATGCCGACTACAACGCACGCTTCGGCTTTCCTTTCATCCTGGCGGTACGTGGACCGCGCGGCAAGGGTCTGCACCGGCAGCAGATCATCGAGACCTTCGCACGCCGGCTGCAGCACCATCCGGGTTTCGAGCTGGCCGAGTCGCTGCGCAACATCCACCGCATTGTCGAGCTGCGCCTGAACGACAAGTTCGGTGTCGAGCCGACTGTGGGTAACCTGGTGTGGGACTGGCACGAGCAACTGTGCCAGTTCAGCGACCCCGGTTTCAAGGAGAGCGGCCAGCTGACCGTGACCTACCTGACTGACGCGCACCGGGCCTGTGCTGCCATGCTGCGCGGCCAGATGCTGGACTGCGGCTTTGACGAAGTATCGGTTGACGCCGTGGGCAATGTGGTCGGCCTGTACCACGGCAGCAGTATCGGCAGCCGCCGGCTGCTCACCGGCAGCCATTTCGATACCGTGCGCAACGGCGGCAAATACGACGGCCGGCTCGGCATCTATACGCCCATGGCGTGCGTGCGCGAACTGCGGCGGGCCAGCCGGCGCCTGCCCTTCGGCCTGGAGGTGGTGGGCTTTGCCGAAGAGGAGGGCCAGCGCTACAAGGCCACCTTCCTTGGTTCGGGAGCGCTGACCGGTGCCTTCCAGCCTCAGTGGCTGGAGCAGCAGGATGCGGACGGCATCAGCATGCGCCAGGCCATGCAGCATGCCGGTCTGCCCGGCACGCTGGAGGCGATTGCGGCGCTGGAACGTAACCCTGCGGACTATCTCGGCTTTGTCGAGGTCCATATCGAGCAGGGACCGGTACTCAACGAGCTGGACCTGCCGCTGGGCGTCGTGACCTCGATCAATGGCGGCGTGCGCTACCAGTGCGAGGTCACCGGCATCGCCAGCCACGCCGGCACCACGCCGATGAACCGGCGCCGCGATGCGGCATCGGCCGTGGCCGAATTGGCGTTGTACCTGGAGCAACGCGCCGCCCGCGATGGCGACTCGGTTGGCACGATCGGCCAGTGGCTCGTGCCCAACGGCTCCACCAACGTCGTGCCAGGACGCTGCCAGTTCACGCTGGACATGCGCTCACCGCTGGACCCGCAGCGCGACGCACTGGTGGCTGACGTGCTGGCCCAGCTGGCTGCCATCTCCGAGCGCCGCGGCCTGCAGCACAGCGCGGAGCAGACCATGCGGGCCGCGGCAGCACCAAGTGCGCCGGCCTGGCAACAGCGCTGGGAACGCGCCGTCGAGGCTCTGGGCGTGCCCCTGTACCGCATGCCCAGCGGTGCCGGCCACGATGCGATGAAACTGCATGAGCGCATGCCACAGGCGATGTTGTTCGTACGCGGTGAGAACGCCGGCATCAGCCACAACCCGCTGGAGTCCAGCACCAGTGACGACATCGATCTGGCGGTGCAGGCCTTCATGCATCTGCTGAACCAGCTTGCCAGCGAGACCGCATGATGACGAACTCACCCGCGCATACCCAGGATTACGAGCGGCTCGACGCCTGGATCGATGCCCACTTCGATCAGGAAGTGCGCTTCCTGCAGGAACTGGTGCGCGTGCCTACCGACACACCACCCGGCAACAACGCGCCGCACGCCGAACGCACTGCAACGCTGTTGCAGGACTTCGGTTTCAACGCCGAGAAACATCCCGTACCCCAGGCGGAAGTGGAAGCCGCCGGCATGGCGTCGATCACCAATCTGATCGTGCGCCGGCCCTACGGTGCCGGGGGCCCGGTGGTGGCGCTCAATGCCCATGGCGACGTGGTGCCGCCGGGCGAAGGCTGGAGCCACGACCCCTATGGCGGCGAGATCGTCGATGGCCAGATCTTCGGCCGCGCCACTGCCGTCAGCAAGGGTGACTTCGCCAGCTTCAGCTTTGCGGTGCGCGCACTGGAGTCACTCGGCGCAGCACTGCGCGGTGGCGTGGAGCTGCACTTCACGTACGACGAGGAATTCGGCGGCGAACTCGGCCCCGGCTGGCTGCTGCGCCAGGGGCTGACCAAACCCGACCTGCTGATTGCCGCCGGCTTCAGCTACGAGGTGGTGACCGCGCACAACGGCTGCCTGCAGATGGAAGTGACAGTGCACGGCAAGATGGCACATGCCGCAGTGCCCGATACCGGCGTCGACGCGTTGCAGGGCGCGGTGGCGATCCTGAACGCCCTGTATGCGCAGAACACGCTGTACCAGGCCGTCACGTCCCGGGTGATCGGCATCCGACACCCTTACCTCAACGTCGGCCGGATCGAGGGCGGTACCAACACCAACGTGGTTCCGGGCAGGGTGGTGTTCAAGCTGGACCGACGCATGATCCCGGAGGAGGACCCGGTGGCAGTGGAGGCCACGATCCGCCAGGTGATCCAGGATACAGCCGCCAGCCGGCCGGGCGTCACGGTAGACATCAAACGCCTGCTGCTGGCGCGCTCGATGCAGCCCATGGCCGGCAACGCGCCGCTGGTGGAAGCGATCCAGCGCCACGGCAACGAACTGTTTGGCGAACCCATCCCCGCCATGGGCACGCCGCTGTACACCGATGTGCGGCTGTATGCTGCGGCAGGCATACCAGGTGTGATCTACGGTGCCGGTCCGCGCAGCGTGTTGGAGTCGCATGCCAAGCGCGCTGACGAGAGGCTGGCGCTGGAAGACCTGCGCCGTGCCACCAAGGTGATAGCCCGCACGCTGCGCGACCTGCTCGCCTGAGCGCCGGCGCGCGTCCTCGGACGGGCCGGAACCCGGGACGCTACGATAGCGGAAACACCAAAGGGACTGCCGTGCCGAAATTTGCTGCCAACCTGAGCATGCTGTTCAACGAGCTGCCGTTCATGGACCGCTTCGCGGCCGCCCGGACTGCCGGCTTTGACGCAGTGGAGTTCCTCTTTCCGTACGAATGGCCGAAGGAGCAACTGGCCACTGTGCTGCGTGACAACGGCTTGCGGCTGGTTCTGCACAACATGCCGCCGGGAAACTGGGAGGCCGGCGAGCGCGGCATCGCGATCCTGCCCGGACGCGAGGCCGAATTCCAGGCCAACGTGGTGCGCGCCCTGGAATACGCCAGCGCGCTGGGCAGCCCGAACCTGCACTGCATGTCGGGCATCCTGCCCGCCGGGCTGGACCCGGCAGTTGCGCGATGCACGCTGCTGACCAACCTGCGCCATGCAGCTGCGGCAGCCCATGCCGCGGGTGTGCGGCTGCTGATCGAGCCGATCAACTACTACGACATCCCGGGCTACTTCCTCAACACCACGGCCCAGGCGGCAGCCCTCATCGACGAGGTTGGCAGCGACAACCTGTATATCCAGTACGACATCTACCATGCCCAACGCATGCAGGGTGAACTGGCCAACACCATGGCGCGGTACCTGCCACGCATCGCCCACATGCAGCTGGCCGACACACCGGGCAGGCACGAGCCCGGCAGCGGCGAGATCAACTACGCCTGGCTGTTCCGGCACATTGACGCCATCGGCTACCAGGGATGGATAGGCTGCGAATACCGGCCGGCCACGGGCACGGTCGAGGGTTTGGGTTGGCTCACGGCCTTGAATTGAACATTTCAACGAGGAGTCAACATGACGATCGGATTCATCGGGCTGGGCATCATGGGCGCACCCATGGCGCTGAACCTGCTCATGGGCGGCCACAAACTGCTGGTGAACACCCGCAGCACCGTGCCGGCGGAGCTGCTCGCCGCAGGCGCAAAAGCCGCACCCAGTGCCCAGGCAGTGTCCCAGGGTGCAGACATCATCTTCCTGATGCTGCCGGACACGCCCGACGTGGAGAAAGTGCTGTTTGGCGAGAACGGTGTCGCCACCGGTCTGAGTGGCGGCAAGACCGTGGTCGACTGCAGCTCCATCGACCCGATTGCCACCAAGGCCTTCGCCGAAAGGATCAAGGCCCTGGGCTGTGACTACCTGGATGCGCCGGTGTCCGGTGGCGAAGTCGGCGCCAAGGCAGCGTCGCTGACCATCATGGTAGGCGCCGAACCCGCTGCCTTCGAACGCGTGAAGCCGCTGTTTGAGCTGATGGGCAAGAACATCACGCTGGTCGGTGGCATTGGCGACGGCCAGATCTGCAAAGTGGCGAACCAGATCATTGTGGCGCTGAATATCGCGGCCGTCAGCGAAGCCCTGGTGTTCGCCTCCAAGGCTGGTGCCGATCCGGCCAAGATCCGCCAGGCGCTGATGGGCGGCTTTGCCGCGTCCCGCATCCTGGAGGTGCACGGTGAGCGCATGATCAAGCGTACCTTCAGGCCGGGTTTCCGCATCGCATTGCACCAGAAGGACCTGAACCTGGCGCTGCAGGGTGCCAGGGCACTGGGTGTGGCACTGCCGCAAACAGCCAGCGCCGCCCAGCTGATGCAGAGTTGCGCCGCCCTGGGCCACGGCCAGGCCGACCACTCGGCACTGGTACGGGCCCTGGAGAACATGGCACAGCACCAGCTGGCGCCCGATATTTGAACACCTGTCTGACTGGCCGGACCCGGTCAGACAGGCCATTGGCGGCCGCGCGCCCAGCACCGGCAGTACTTCACACGTAACCCGTGCTACACTGATTATGTGAGATCTGTACCAACATGGCCAATCTGACCCTTTCCATCGACGACAAGCTGTTGCAGGCCGCACGCATCCGTGCGGTCAAGGAAGGCACCAGCGTCAATGAAATCTGCCGGCAGGCGATGGAGGCCTATGCGCGCCCCCGCGGTGATCGGCTAGGGCGCTACCGTGCCGTGCAGACGCAGGTGGACGCGATGCCCCGGCCCACCCGGGCCGCTGTTGCGCCAGTCGGCACCCGGGATCAGCTGTACCAGCAGATGTTTGCCGAGCGCAGTCCGGCGCCCGCGGAACACACCTGGCGCAAGGCTTGATGCTGTTCTTTGACACCAATATCCTGGTCTACGCACAGGATCCGGCTGAGCCGGTCAAGCAGACCCGCGCACGACAACTGATCGAGAGCGCCGTGGCCGAGGGCAGCTTCACGCTCAGCACGCAGGTGCTGCAGGAGTTCTACGCTACCGTGCTGCGCAAGCAGCTGCTGACCCCCGCGGCCGCACTGGCACTGGTCCGGGCATGGGCGGAGCATGAGGTGGTCGCCACCACGGCAGCTCTGGTGGTGTGCGCCTTTGAGCTGCAGCAACGCCATCAGTTGTCGGTTTGGGATGCGCTTATCGTCCAGGCGGCATTGGAGGCCGGCTGCACCGCGCTGTACAGCGAGGACCTGCAACACCGCAGGCAGTTTGACAGTCTGACCGTTACCAACCCCTTCCTGGCGGCGCCGGCTGTGCACGAGCCACCGGCCCGCATTGCAAAGGTGCGTTCAGGCAGGCGTTGACGTCGGGTGCCGGTCCGGGGGTAATCACGGGGGTTGTGCCGGCTGGCAAGCGGCACCGCTTGCCGCAAAATCGAGGATCCGGAACCTGCAAACCTGTCAGCCCGGCACCAATCTTGCTATATCTGATCTCTTTCGTCCCGCCACAGGCTTCACCATTCCCCAGGACTCACCATGAACAAGCGCAACTTTCTTCAAGCCGCGGCAGCCATTTCCGCAAGCCTGGCTTTCGCCACGGCCCAGGGGCAGACCACGCCCATCAAGTTCCAGTTGGACTGGCGCTTTGAAGGCCCAGCGGCGTTGTTCCTGCAGCCCGCCGCCAAGGGCTATTTCAAGGACGCCAAGCTCGACGTCACGATTGATGCCGGCAACGGCTCGGGCGGCACGGTCACGCGCGTCGCCTCCGGCGCCTATGACATGGGCTTTGCCGACCTGGCAGCGCTGATGGAGTTCCATGCCAACAACCCGGATGCACCCAACAAACCGGTGGCGATCATGATGGTCTACAACAACACGCCGGCCTCGGTGATGGTGCTCAAGAAATCGGGCATCAAGGCCATGGCGGACCTCAATGGCAAGAAGTTCGGCGCACCCGTGTTTGACGCCGGGCGCCGCGCGTTCCCGATCTTTGCCAAGGCCAACAACCTCAGCGGTATCCAGTGGACCGCGATGGACCCGCCGCTGCGTGAAACCATGCTGGCGCGCGGCGACGTGGATGCCATCACCGGCTTCACCTTCACTTCGCTGCTGAATCTGGAAGCGCGTGGCGTCAAGGCCGAGGACGTGGTGGTGTTCCCCTATGCCGACAACGGCGTCAAGCTCTACGGCAACGTGGTCATCGCCAGCCCGAAAATCCTCAAGGACAACCCAGCCGCAGTCAAAGCCTTCCTGCTGGCCTTCACCAAGGGCATGAAGGAAGTGGTGGCCAAGCCCGAGGCCGCCATCG
>JANMKM010000225.1:0-11258 GCA_031372035.1 Rhodoferax sp.
CAAGGCGGCGGCCCCCGAACGGCCCGGCGTGAGTTATGCCGGCGACGGCGCCTGGGGCATGAGCATGAGCGAGATCATGACCGCCGTACGCCACAACATCCCGGTCACCTCGGTGGTGTTCCACAACCGCCAGTGGGGCGCCGAGAAGAAGAACCAGGTCGATTTCTACAACCGCCGTTTTGTCGCGGGGGAACTCGAGAGCGAAAGCTTCGCCGGCATAGCGCGCGCCATGGGCGCCGAAGGCATCGTGGTCGACAAGCTCGAGGATGTCGGTCCGGCGCTCAAGCGGGCGATCGACATGCAGATGAACGAAGGCAAGACCTGCGTGATCGAGATCATGTGCACACGCGAACTCGGCGATCCGTTCCGGCGGGATGCACTGGCCAAACCAGTGCGTTTCCTGGACAAGTACAAGGACTACGTCTAGCCAAAGCCTGCGCGCACCACAGCCGTGCAAGACCTGCTGCTCACGCTCAACGCCGGGTCGTCGTCGGTCAAGTTCGCCCTGTTCGATGCCAACAGCATGGCAACCGGGCGGGCCGCCCCACTCGCGCAGGCCCTGTGGTCAGGCCAGGCCGAGGGCCTGGGCAGCGGCCAGCAGGCACACTGGCAGGTGAAGGATGCAGAGGGCCGCACGCTACACGCTGCACCCCTGCCCGAGGTCGATGCCAACCATCGCGGCGCCCTGCATGCCATGCTGGCCTGGCAGGCAAGCACCCTGGGCGACGCGTCGGTCCGCGCGGTCGGCCATCGCATCGTGCACGGTGGCACCCAATTTGCCCAGCCCGTTCTGATCGATGCGGATGTCTGCGGCGCACTCGAGCGCCTGGCCCCGTTGGCACCGCTGCACCAGCCGCACAACCTGGCTGGCGTCCAGGCGGCCATGCAGTCCTTTGCCGACGTGCCCCACGTGGCCTGCTTCGATACCGCTTTCCATGCCGGCCAGAGCGACGTGAACCAGCGCTTCGCCATCCCGCGCGCACTGCACGATGCGGGCGTGCGCAAGTACGGGTTTCACGGGCTTTCCTATGAATCGATCACAGCGCAACTGCCACTGCTGGAGCCCGGGCTCGCGCAGGCGCGGGTGATCGTTGCGCACCTGGGCAATGGCGCCTCGATGTGCGCCGTCCACGCCGGCCGCTCGATAGCGACGACCATGAGCTTTTCGCCGCTGGACGGGCTTGTCATGGGAACTCGTTGTGGCCAGCTTGACCCGGCCGTGGTGCTGTACCTGATGGAGCAGCGGCATATGGGCACGGACGCCATCACCCGATTGCTGTTTCGGGAGTCAGGCCTGCTGGGCCTGTCGGGTATCTCGAGCGACATGCGCACGCTCGAGGCGTCCGCCGATCCGGCCGCAGCGCAGGCCATCGCCCATTTCGTCGAGCAGGTGGTGCAGCATGCCGGCAAGCTCGCCGCCGCCATGCGCGGCCTGGACGCCCTCGTGTTCACCGGGGGCATTGGCGAGAACGCGGCGAACCTGCGTGCGGCCATTCTTTCGCAGTGCGCCTGGCTGGGCGTGCGCCTCGATGCGGCCGCGAACCAGCGCCATGGCCCGAGGCTCACCGAGGCTGGCAGCCCGGTGTCGGCGTGGGCGGTACGCACGAATGAGGAAGCGGTCATTGCACAGCACGTCGTGCGCATCCTGGACGCACACCCGCACCCGCGTCACTGAGGCCCCTGCGCGCAGCTGACCAGCGCTTCCTTAGCCTCCCGCGACCGCAAAAGCCTTCCCGCCCACGACCGTTCCCCACACCCGCACATCCTTCAGTGCAAGCGGGTCGACGGCCGTCGGATCGTCCTCCAGCACACAGAAGTCGGCACGTTTGCCGCACTCGATGCTGCCGATCTCGTGGTCCAGCTTGAGGGTGTAGGCTGCGCGGCCGGCATCCTGGTGGCAATTCCGCTTTGCACTGCCGAGTTCAGATGCCTTGGCAGCCGTGTGGCGCCAACCACCAGCACACCGCCCTTGGCGGTCTGCGCGGCTGCCTCCAGAGGGATGCCGAAGAAAAGTACCACCTTGCTCCATCCGTTAGTGCCAGTGGACACACGTTTTCCCTACTTTGGTACGGGCCGGGCCGAAACGTTTAGAGTCGGGCCGGTCCCCACCACGTCTTCGGCTTCAATGCGATTCCTGCTCAGCCTCGTGTTTGCCACCCTGCTGGGCAGCGCCACGGCCCAACCCGCCCCCCACGGTCCGGACGGTTTTCGCAACAATTACCCGCATCCGGACAAGGGCAGTCTGTGGGCCTGGCAATGGGAGCGCCTGCGCAACGGCCTGCCCAAGGAACCCGAAGACGGATGGAAGATTCCGTCCGTCAAGACCGATCCGGTGGCGCTGGCTGCCGCTGAAAACAACCCGTCGGTCACCTGGATCGGGCACGCCACCATGCTGGTGCGGCTGGCAGGCAAGAACATCCTGTTCGACCCGACGTTCGCGCCGCGGGCCTCGCCTGTCAGCTTTGCCGGCCCGAAGCGCGTCGTGCCCCTGCCGATCGACATTCCCGAGTTGCCGCGCATCGACCTGGTGATGGTTTCGCACAACCATTACGACCACCTCGACACCGATTCGGTCCGGCGTCTCGCAGCGTCTGTGCATGGCAGCCCGCGCTTCCTCGTGCCCAAGGGCTTTGTCCCCTGGTTCTGGGATCTCGGCATCACGCGAGTGGACGAATACGACTGGTGGCAGGAGGCGAGCGAAGGCCCGCTGCGCATCACCTTCGTGCCGGTACAACACTGGAGCCGGCGCGGCATCACCGACACCAACCAGAGCCTGTGGGGCGGTTGGGTGGTGGAAGGCGAAGGCCGGCCTGGGACCCGACCAGTGATGCAGCTTCACTGATAGGCTTTAACCGGATGCAGGTCATCAATTCCGCTCAGGCGGTAGGCCAAGTCCTGCAACCAGGAAGCGCTTGCCAATCGTTTCGGCCGTCATCCGCAAGCTCGCCAGATGAGCGCTCACTATGTCTGCCTCGTGCGTCACGCCCGACAGCCACGAACAGCTCATGCAAGCCACCAGGTTGTCACCGCTGAAGATGGGAAGCGACAGAGCGCCAAAGCGTTCGGGCGAATCGACCCCTGCCACCGACTGCTGGCGCGTAGCGTAGCCCAGACGACTTGCCTCGGCCAGCAGGCGACGAATTTGCTCGGGCTCCTTGGCCAATAGATCGAAGGGGCGCTTCGACCGCGCCAGGGCCGCCACAATGGATTTGCGCTCGACCTCGGGGCAGTGGGCCAGGTAGCAGCGCCCGAGTGACGAAACCAGCATATGCGGCCGAAAACCCAGTACGCGGTAATTGACGGCAAGGCCATTGGAGGGGCGGTGGGCATCCAGTATCAGCATGCTCCTGCCATCGCGTACAGCGATGTCCAACGGCCAGGGAACGCGCCGCTGCAACGCTGCGCGCATGGGCGCCGCCAGCGACGACACCTGCGCCCGCCATCGCACAAGCAAGTCGGACGCTCCCGGCGCGGCCGATCGTACATACCGGGATTCCAGTTCGTTCCGCTCGATCCAGCCCGCATCGCGCAGGGTTTTCAAGATGCGTTGCAAAGACGCCTTCGGAATACCGGTTTGCCGATACAGCTCAGTCAGCGTGGCCGCTGAACTGCTGTCAATGGCGAGCAGCACTTCCAGCCCCCTCAGAAGGGCGTTGACGGTTTTCATTGTCGGCAAAGTGTAGGCGAACTAGGGAAAGTACCCGGTTCACCTGGCGGTACCTGTTACCCATCACATCCGGGGAGCGCTCCAAAATGCCCGCAGCCAAACGAGGCACTTTGGTTGTCGAAACCCACCTATTCGGAGATCTCAAGATGCAATTTTCACGTCGAACCTGGATGGCCGCCTGGGGCGCCCTATTGATCAGCGCCGTCGTCGGCGCCAACGCCCAAACCTGGCAACCCGAGCGCAATATCACCTTGATCGTGTCGTACCCGCCCGGCGGTGACACCGACGCCATGGCCCGCCTGTATGCTGAAAAGCTGACGCAGCGCCTGAAGCAGACTGTGGTGGTGGACAACCGCGCCGGCGCCGGCGGCACGGTCGGCAACACCGTAGTCGCCCGCGCCAAGGCCGATGGCTACACGCTGCTGTTCACGCCGAACCCGTTCACCACCGCGCCGATGCTGCTGAAACTCTCGCCCGCCGCCAGCTATGACCCGCTGACAAGCTTCGAGCCGGTCATCCTGACTGGACTTCAGTCGGTGATGCTGGTGGCTCACCCCGAAGCCGGCATCAAGTCGGTCAAGGATCTGGTGGCTGCCGCCAAGGCTGGAAAGCCGCTCAACTACGGCAGCCCCGGAGCAGGCTCGCCCATGCACATCGCTGCCGAACTGTTAAACAAGGCTGCCGGAATCCAGGTGCAGCACGTCCCCTTCCGCGGCATCGGACCCATGATTCCTGAGGTACTGACGGGCCGGGTGCAGATGGGATATACCACCTACGGACCGGTATCGCAGCATATTGCCGCAGGCAAGCTGGTGGCCGTGGCGCTGACCGACCCTGAACGCTCACCTCTCATCCCGGGTCTGGCCACCGTGGCCGAGCAGGGCTACCCCACGGTCAAGGAAGGGGCTTGGCACGGCATCATGGCGCCCAAGGGTACCCCGGCCAGCATCACCCAGACACTGAACGCGCACATGAACGAGATTCTGCGCATGCCTGACGTGGTGGAAAAAATGGCTTCGTTCGGGGCAACGCCGGTGGGCGGCAAACCCGAGGCCCTATCCAAGGTGAACGCCGATGACTTCGCGCGCCTGACCAAAACCATCACGGACTTGCACATCACTGCCGAGTGAGTTGGCTGAGCCGTCCGGCCGGTCGCCCCCTTCTTACAGAACCCGCTGATGAGTAATTCCACCATTGGTCAAAACACGCCGCAGGTTAACGCACGCTCCAAGGTATTGGGTCGTGCGCAATACACCGGCGACCTCAAGCTGCCCGGCATGTTGCATGGGAAGGTGCTGCGAAGCCCCTACCCCAGCGCACGCATTGCCTCCATCGATGCCGCCGCTGCCCGCGCATTGCCTGGGGTGCGGGTGGTGCTCACTGGCATTGATGCGCCGCGTGCCCTCTGGGGAGCGAGCCACAAGGAGCGCCGCATCCTCGCCGAGGGCGTGGTGCGTTTTGCCGGTGAAGAGGTGGCCGCCGTGGCGGCCGATACCGAGGAGATCGCCCGGGACGCGCTGGATTTGATCCGCGTCGAGTACGAAGAGTTGCCTGCGGTGCTCAACCCCCAGGAGTCGCTCAACGAGGAGGCTCCGACTATCCACCCGGGGCGTCAGAACAATCAGGCGCACGACATCCAATTTCATCGTGGCGACGTGGATGCCGGCTTTGCCCAGGCCGACTTGGTGCACGAGGTCACCTACAACACCCACGCACAGTACCCAGGCTACCTGGAGCCCATGGGCACCTTGGCCACCGTGGATGCCGATGGTCGCCTGCAGGTGTGGACGAGCACCCAGTCGGTGTTCCTGGCGCGCGGCCGACTGGCGGCGGCGCTGGAGTTGCCCGTGTCGCGGGTGCGCGTGATCGCCCCGACCGTGGGCGGTGGCTTTGGTGGCAAGATCATCGAAGACGACAACACCTTGCTGGCCGGCCTGCTGGCGCTGCGCAGCGGCCGTCCGGTGCGGCTGGTGAACAACCGCCTGGAAGATTTCCTGGCCGCCTGCTCCAGCCTGCCCGAGCAAATCACGCTGCGCCTGGGGTTGCGCCAAGACGGCCTGATTGTGGCCAAGGATGTGCGCATCGTGGCCGACTGCGGCGCCTATGCGGGCCTGTGCAGCGAGATCATGCATGTGACCGCCATGCGCAGCGACAACATGCACCGGCTGGAAAACGTGCGCTGCCACGCCACACTGGTCTACACCAACAATCCGCCGCACGGCGCATTCCGTGGTTTTGGTGGCACCCCGATGCTGTTCGCATTGAACAGCCACATCGACACTATGGCCCGGCAGCTCGGGTTGGATCCGGTGGATGTGCACAAGCGCAACGCCATCCGTGCCGGCGATACCTCGGTGCACGGCTGGAAGGTCGGTAGCACCGGTCTGGTCGAATGCCTGGACCAATGCACCCAGGCGATCGGCTGGGGCCAGGCCTCGGCCGCGCCCGCGCATGCGGCCAAACGCCGGGGCAAGGGCGTGGCCGCAGCCATGCATGTCAGCGGCAACCGCACCATCGGCAACTGGGACGGCTCGACCGTGCTGCTCAAGGTGAATGAAGACGGCCGCGTGGTGCTGCATACCGCTGAGGGCGACATGGGCCAGGGTGCACAAACCATGCTCAGCCAGATCGTGGCGCATGAACTGCAGTTGCCGCTGGACCATGTGCAGGTAGTGGCCCCGGACACCGACGCCGCGCCATTCGCGGTAGGCTCTCTGGCCTCGCGCGTGACCATCGTGGCCGGTAACGCGGCCTTGGTGGCGGCGCGGGCCGCGCGAGACCAGCTACTGGACGCTGCCGCCCAGTTGCTGGCCACCACGCCCGACCAATGCGCGCTGGATGACGGCGGCGTGTGCGTACGCAGCCAGCCCAGCCAGCGCAAGACCCGTGCAGAAGTGGTGCGCCACCATATCTGGCGCCACGCTGGCCAGGGCTTGCAGGTGCAGGGCACCTGGGATGCAGACACCGTGATGTTTGACAAGGACTACTACGGCAACATCGCCCCGGCTTATTCATTCGCGGCCCAGGCGGTCGAGGTCGAGGTGGACACGGAGACCGGCCAGGTGAAGTTGCTGCAGAGCTTCGTCAGCGACGACTGCGGCAAGGCACTGAACCCCTTGGCCGTGCACGGCCAGAGCAATGGCGCAGCGGCTCAGGCCATGGGTTGGACCTTGTACGAGCAGCTGCAACTCGATCAGGGCCGGCTGACCAACGGCAACTTCGCCGACTACACCATGCCCACCGCCGACTCGCTGCCTGAACTGCGCAGCGGCATCGTCGAATCCAATGAGCCGAACGGCCCCTACGGCGCCAAGGGCGCCAGTGAGACCGCCATCCTGCCTGGTGCGGCGGCCATCGCCAACGCAGTGTGTGCGGCCGTTGGCGTGCGCATCACCGACCTGCCCATCACGCCCGAGAAAGTGCTGGCCGCTTTGCACGCGCAGCGGGATCAGCAACTGCCCGTACCCACCCAAGGAGGCAGCGTCCATGGTTGACTTCGACTGGCTCACTCCGGCGAACGTGGCCGAGGCCTGCAGCCTGGCTGTCCAGCATGGCGACGACGCCCGCTTCATGGCAGGTGGCACCGCGCTGATGCTTGCCCTGCGCCAGCGCCTGGTGGTGCCCCGGGCGGTGATTTCCCTGGCTGGCCTGCCCGAACTGAAGGGGATGAACTGGGACGAAGCCACGGGCCTGCGCATCGGCGCGTTCACGTTGCACGACGAACTGGCGCGGCACCCGGCCGTGGCCATGCACTACCCCATGCTGGCGCACCTGGCGCGCCACATGGCCAATCCCCAGGTGCGCCACCAGGGCACGCTGGGTGGCAACCTCTGTTACGGCGACCCCTCGACGGACCCGCCTACCGGATTGCTGGTCTGGAATGCCGAGGTCGAGGTCGCCAATGCCCAGGGCAGTCGCCGGCTGCCGCTGCGCGACTTCATGGTGGACTACTTCACCACCGCACTGGCGCCCGATGAGCTGCTGGTGGCCGTGCACCTGCCTCGGCCGTCTGCGGGCACCCGAAGTCGTTATGCCCGCCACATGCGCACCGCAGCAGAGCACCGTCCGCTGGTCGCAGTAGCCAGCGTGGCTTGCATGGCCGAAGGCCAGTGCTCCGAACTGCGCCTGGCAGTGGGCGCCAGCAGCGTGGTGCCGCGCCGCCTGTCGCGTGCCGAGGCAGTGTTGGCAGGCCGCACCCCCACCACCGCGCTGGTAGCCGAGGCAGCCGACACGGCCGCCCACGATTTGGACGCCCTGGACGACGCGCGCGGCAGTGCTGAATACCGCCGCGCCATGGTGCGGGTGACGGTCCGGCGCGAACTGGCTGCGCTGTTCGAAGTTCCGGACCCGATGTGAGCATCCCGGCCTTTACCTCTGCAGGAGATTTATGCTGATCACTTCCCAACGCCTGCACCTGCTTGCGCTGACAGTCAACGGCCAACCGGTACAAGCCCAGGTGCCGGCACGGCGCATGCTGTCGGACTTCCTGCGCGACGACCTGCATCTCACCGGCACCAAACGAGGCTGCGAAACCGGGGTCTGCGGTGCCTGCACTGTCATCGTCAATGGCCGTCCATTGAAGTCTTGCCTGAGCCTGGCGGTACAGCATGACGGTGCCCAAATTCAAACCGTGGAAGGTTTGGCAGACGGTGAGAAGCTGCACCCGCTTCAGGCCAGCTTCGAGGCTTGTGGTGGATTGCAATGCGGCTATTGCACCCCTGGCATGCTGATGTCAGCGTGTGCGCTGCTCGATCGCACCCCTCGGCCCAGCGCCGAACAGGTGCGCAAGGCACTGTCGGGCAACCTGTGCCGGTGCACTGGCTATACACAGATCGTCGAGGCCGTACTTGACGCAGCTGGAGCCACACATGGAAATTGACAAAACTCTCATTCTGCCGGCCTCGCCAGAGCGCGCCTGGTCCCTGCTGCTGGATCCGCAGGCGATGGCCCGGTGCGTGCCCGGCATGCAATCGGTGCAGGTGGTCAACCCCGACGAATACACCGCGGAGATGGTCACCAAGGTGTCGTTCATCACCGCGCGCATGAAGCTGCGTACCCGCATCGTCGAGCGGGACGCGCCACGTTACCTCAAGGCCGAAGGCACGGGTGAAGACAGTGGGGTGGCAAGTTCGATGAAGCAGACCACCGAAATGCACCTCGAACCGCTGCCCGACGGTAAGTCTCAACTGCGGCTGAAAGTCAGAGTGGACGTCGTGGGTCGCCTGGCTACGTTCGGCTTGTCGGCGCTCAAGACCAAGGCGGACCGCCTGTGGGATGAATTTGGCCAGAACCTGATCAAACACCTGCACGCCGACGCTGGCGAGACCGCTGCCGCGGTCGTGGCACCGCCAGCCGTGGTTGGGCCGGCCGCAATGTCTCCTGCGATTGCCACGGCGACGCAGGTCCCCGCATCCGCAGCCCCTGCACCCATGGCCGCCGCAGTGGCCCCCTTGCGGGCTGATCGCCCGCAAGTCTCGCAGCCCATGCCCGAAGCCACGCCCAGCGCGGTGGTATCGCGTTCGTGGTGGCAACGCCTGTTCGGCCCGGAACCAGCCAGTGTCATCATCGTGGACTGGCATCGGCCGGATGGCAGCCGCCTGCAAGTGCAATGGCCCGCGCAACACGCGCCGGCCTGCCTGACGTGGCTGGGGCAACTCGGCAAGTCCTGAGCTGCCCGCGTCTCGATGCGCAAAGCGGTCATGGATGTGCTGGTCGTGGGCGCCGGCGTGGTCGGCCTGACCACCGCCCAGGCCCTGCACGCCGACGGCCATCACGTCACCGTGTTGGAGGCGCAACCAGGCCCCGCGGAGGGGACCAGCCAAGCCAATGGCGGCTTCTTGTCGCCAGCCTACAGCGTGCCCTTTGCCACGCCAGATCTGCCAAAGCAGGCCTGGCGAAGCCTGTTTGATGCGCAGTCGCCCATGCGCTTCAGGCCGGACGGTACGCTGGCCCAGTTGCAATGTTTGTGGGCTTTGTGGATGCGTTGCAACGCCAGCGACGCGGCCAACGCCCTTGTCCTGCGGCTCTGCCCGGCTGCTCGCCGATCAGATGCATGGACGGGCGACGGCTGTGCCCGCCGACGACTATGCGTTGCAGCGCTACGCCCGTACCTAACACCCACACTGGAGGATTTACATGCCTATTGTCCGAATCGAATTGCTGGCCGGACGGCCTGCCGAAGTGAAGCAAGCCCTCGCGGCTGAACTGACGGCAGTGGTGGCTCGCCACCTGGGTAACGACCCGGCCCACATCTACGTGATATATACCGACGTCGCCCACAGCGATTGGGCAGTGGCCGGGAGGATGTTCGATAACGCATCCGCTGGCGCCGGGAAGTCGGCCCCTGAACGGAGCGACACATGAACGCACCCCCCCTGCGCGTGTTGCTGGTGGGCGCAAGCGGCGTGATTGGCCGGTGGGTACACCAGGCACTGACAAGGGATTGCACCGTGATCACCGCAGGCCTGGATGATGCACAGCATCGCGTCGACCTGGCCGACGTGGCTTCAATTCGAGCGATGCTGCTGGCGGTGGCCAACGAAGGTGGCCCGCTGGACGCCGTCATCAGCACGGCCGGGCGGGCCCGGTTTGCACGCTTGGCCGATATCGACGCCGCCGATGTGGAGCAGTCGGCCTACAGCCTGGGCCTGCACGACAAGCTGATGGGGCAGGTCAACCTCGCGCTGGCAGCGCGTGCGGTACTCAAGCCTGGCGGTGCCATCGTACTGACGACAGGCACCACCAGCCGCGAACCCATCATCGGGGGCTCGTCGTTGAGCATGGTCAACGGCGGGCTTGAATGCTGGGTGCGTGCTGCAGCCACGGAACTGGGCAACGGCCTGCGGCTCAATGCAGTAAGCCCAAGTCTGGTGGAAGGTACTCCGGCCGCTGCCTGTTTGGCCTTTCCGGGCTTTGCGCCAGTCAGCGGTGCGCAAATTGGCCTCGCCTACGTTCGCTGCCTGCGCAGCGGCTTGAATGGTCAGGTTCTGGTCGTTTGACGGCGGCGAATGGAAGCTCTACCTGACCTGCCTTGTGACTTTCGATCCAAGGAACCCTGGGAGACCAGCAGCGGTTGCGGCAGGTGAATGTTGAGGTTGGCTGTCAACCCAAAGCGCAGGACGGTCGGCCGTCACTTCGCCTCAAACCGGGGTTGTCGTCATCCACTGCCGCGCTGTGTCGTGACGGAAAAGCGCGTTGGTGCTACTTCTCGTCGCGCAACCAATACCACTTGTAAAGGATTCGCTGCCCGATACGCCGAAACGGCGCAAACACCGGCGAGCGCACCAGCCCGAACATGTTGGGGTACTCCAGCGGCGAGTCGTAGATCGGCAGACGGAACACCTCCTGCCCGGCATCCTTGCCAGCCACGCGCTCGGCCAGCCGCTTGCCTGCCCAGGTGGAGAACGAGACACCGTTGCCACCGTAGCCGATCGCGTGCCAGACCGTCTGCGCCGGGTCGGGCCGGGTGATGCGCGGCATCATGTCGTGGCTCACATCGACCCAGCCCCACCAGGAATAGTCGATCTGGATGCCGGCCAGGGGCGGGAACTTGCGCGCGATCGCATCGGTCAGCAGTTTCAGGTGGTCGGCG
>JANMKM010000629.1:0-12169 GCA_031372035.1 Rhodoferax sp.
GTACGCCGTCGTCGCGGACCGTGATCTGCCATTGCAGCAATCCCCGAGGTGTCATGCGCGAGGCCTGCAGCAGCGCGCCCGGATCGATATCCAGTTGCGACAAGGCCTGCACTGCGGCGCCGGCGTCCGGCACCCGCGCCACCCAGTGGCCCAACTGCGGGCCATGGGCCCGGAGTTGCGCTTGCAGGGCGAGGCTGTCGAGGTCGTACCAGCGTTTGCAGCCGGCGCTGCGCGCCATCGGCGCTCCGGGCTGGATCGCAATGACTTCGAAGTAGGCGCCCGGGAACCCGGCGGAGTCGATGCGCAGCAACCGGTTGTGGGTGCCCATCAAGGGGTGTTCGCCGCCGGCGGATGGCCGCAGGCCCAGATGCTGTTCGCACCAGTCCAGCCCCTGTTCCAGGGTGTGCGCCAGCAACACCAGATGGTCGAGCCCCGGGTTGGCCAAAGGCGTCACAGTTCAACCTGGCCGCGGATGCAGCTGACGGTATCGCCGCCGACCCAGACCTGGCCCTGCGCGTCCCGCTCGATGTGGACCCGCCCGGAACGGCCCAGGCGCGCACCCTGGGCAGCCACATACCGGGGTGGCGCCAGGCCATCGGCAATCAGCCATTGCGCCAGACTGGCGTTGAGGCTGCCAGTGACCGGGTCCTCGGTGATGCCGACGGGGGCTGCAAAGGCGCGAACTTCCAGATCGGCGGACTCCGCCGGCGCTGAGTTGGCCTGGCCGGTCTGGAACGCGCGCGCCTCACGGTTCCCGCGCGCTATCAATTCAGGAGCTTTCCATGCTGATTCCACTGCTGCTACACCCACTTTCACACCCAGGTTCTTGAGCCGCAGGTGGTCCGGCTCCAGACCGAGCACGGTCTGCGCCGTATCCAGCAACAGGCCCAGCCAGACCGGCCCGTTGTCCAGCAGCTGTGCCGCCAGGATCTGTTGCTGCTTCAGGCCCAGGGCCGCGGCCACCTGTGCCAGGGTGGCTGGATCAGGTGCGCTGCGGCGCAATGCAGGTGCAGCAAACGCCAGCCGTTGGCCGTCGCGCCGCAGCCGCACCAGGCCACCCGCGCACTGCTGCACGATGGAGCCTGCCTGCCGGGGTGTTCCGCCCGCAAGCAGCCAGGCGTGGCAACTGCCGAGTGTGGGATGGCCGGCAAAGGGCAGTTCGCCACCAGGCGTGAAGATGCGCAGGCGGTAGTCGGCGGCATTGTCCGCAGGCGGCAGGACAAAGGTGGTCTCTGACAGGTTGGTCCACTGGGCGAAGCGCTGCATCTGCGCGTCGTCGAGTCCCTCGCCGTCGAGCACCACAGCCACCGGGTTGCCCAGATAGAGCTGGTCTGAGAAAACGTCCACTTGCTGAAATGCGCGGGTCTTCATGGGTGTAGGACTTTCAGGAGAGTTGCAGATCCAGTACGCCGCGGCTGGCCGGGCGCGCCAGCAAGCGGGCGTACCAGTCCTGCAGGTGCGGCCAGGCAGGTCGGGCCTGTGGCAGCCCGAACCAGCGGTGGACTTCGCAGCCCAGGGCAATGTCGGCGATGGTGAACGGTTCGCCCAGCAGGTGGTTGCGGCCCGACAGATGCCGGTCCAGCAGCGTCAGCAGTGGCTCCATCGCGGCACGAGACTGCTCCAGCAGCTCCGGTCGGCGTTGGGCCTCGGGTGTGCGAATCAGCTGCAGAAAGGCATGGCGCCCAGCCGGATTGGCGCTGGTCTGCTGCCAGTCCATCCACTGCTCGGCCTCGAAGCGTTGGGCCAGCGGCCGCGGCAGCAGCTGCGCGTGTGGATGGGTGGCAGCCAGATAGCGCACGATCACGTTTGACTCCCACAGTGTGAAGGCACCATCCTGCAGCACCGGCACCAGGCCGTTGGGGTTCATGCTGCGGTAGTGAGCCGAGTCCACAATGCCGAAGCTCGCCCCGGCATCGGTGCGGACAAAGGACGCGCCAACTTCCTGCGCCGCCCACACCACCTTGCGGACATTGATCGAACTCAGCCGGCCCCAGATCTGCAACATCAGTGCCTGCCGCTCATGCCAGAGCCAGCGCCGGACGTGCCGCCATGGCACTGCGCACCACTTCGCCCAGGGCCACCATGCCACGCCCAATCTCGGCTTCGGAGGCCGTGACAAAGGACAGCCGCATGCTGCGCCGGTCGGGGTTGTCGGCATAGAAGGCGGCGCCCGGCACGAAGGCCACGCCGCGCGCCACGGCCTGCGGCAACAGCTCAACAGCGTTCATGCCAATGGGCAGCCGGACCCACAGGAACATGCCGCCATCCGGTGTGTTCCAGCTGACGCGGTTGTCGGCATCGGCATCGTTCGTCGGCATTTCGCGCGTCAGCGCGGCCAGCATCGCGTCGCGTTGCCGCTTGTACAGAGCGCGGATGGTAGGCACGTGGCGTTGCAGGAAGCCGTCTTTCATGACTTCGACCACCAACCGCTGGTTGAAGCCCGGCGTGTGCAGGTCGGCTGCCTGCTTGGCTTGCAGCAGTTTCGGGAAGACGCTGCGCGGCGCCACCACGAAACCCAGCCGCAGCCCTGGCGCCAGCACCTTCGAAAACGAGCCCAGATAGATGCAGCCTTGCGGGTTGCGAGCCGTCAGCGGTGCCGGCGGAGGCGTATCGAACCACAGGTCGCCGTAGGGATTGTCTTCGACCAGCGGCAGGCCGATGGCCTCCGCGCTACCTACAACCGCGGCGCGGCGCGCCTCGGTCATGCTGCGCCCGGTCGGGTTCTGGAAGTTGGGCAGCAGGTAGAGGAAACGCGCCCTGTTGGTCGCGACGGAGCCGGCTTGGGCCAGCATGTCCTCTACCTGCACCCCGGCATCGTCGCTGGCCACCCCTTGAACCAGCGGCTCCATCGGTGCAAAGGCTTGCAGCGCCCCCAGGTAGGTTGGTGTCTCGACCAGGACCGTGCTGCCGCTGTCGATCAACACCTTGGCCACGAGGTCCAGTCCCTGTTGCGAGCCCGTGGTGATCAGGACATTGGCCGGGTCCACGTTCCAGGGCAGCCCGGCGGCAACGATTTCACGCAGCGGGGCATAGCCTTCGCTGGCGGCGTATTGCAGGCTGGCCTGGCCGTCCTGGTGCAGCACGGCAGCGCAGGCGGCGGCAAACTCAGATACCGGAAAGGTCTTGGGCGAGGGCAGGCCACCCGCAAAACTGATGATGCCTGGCTGTTCCGTGATCTTGAGGATTTCGCGGATCACGGACGGGTTCATCAGCTGGGCGCGGCGCGCCAGGGTCCAGGGCCGGGAGGCGGGTTGTGGCTGGTTCACGGGATCGCTCCTTCAGGCGCTGCATGCGGGGCAGGGCGCACAGGCATTTTCCTGCCAATCAGCACCACGGCCATGACCGCCAGGCCGAAGCCCAGCGTCAACGGATCGAGGCGTTCGCCCAGCAGCGGCAGGGCGAACAGCATCGACATAAAAGGTTGCAACAGCTGCAGTTGGCTGATGCGCACGGTGCCGCCCAGCGCCAGCGCCCGGTACCAGGCAAAGAAGCCCAGCCACATCGAGCACACCGAGACATAGGCAAAGGCCCACCAGGCCGCGCTGGACACCGGAAGTGGGGGGCAGTAGGCCCAGGCCAGCGGCAGGTTCACGGGCAGGCTGGCGACCAGCGCCCAGCAGATCACATGCTCGGCGCGCATCTTTGCGGCCAGCCGTGCGCCCCATCCGTAGCCTGCGGCGGCACAGGCCATGGCCGCCAGCAGCAACAGGTCCGCCGGGTGCAGGGCCCAGCCGCGGCTGCCGGAACGCAGCCATGCATACAGCAGAACCAGCAAGGTGCCGCTGGCCGCACACAGCCAGAAGCCTGCGGACGGCCGCTGGCGCTGCAGCCAGGCGCCGACCGCGGCTGTGGCCAACGGCAACACCCCCACCAGCACACTGGCGTGGACAGCTTCCAGGTAGCGCATTGCAACCGAGGTCAGCAGCGGAAAACCGAACACCACGCCCGCGGCCACGATCGCCAATGGGCCCCAGTCGGCGCGGCGTGGCCAGGGTGCCCGCGTAAACAGCAGGAATGCGATGGACAGTGCACCTGCCACCACCGCCCGACCCACCGCAATGAAGACGCCGGCAAGCTGCGGCTGCTCGACGCTGCCGACGGCCAGCCGCGTCATCGGCAAGGTCAGCGCAAAAAGCGCGATCGCCAGCACACCGAGCCCCAGACCCTGGCGCGCCGCAGCGTTGGCTGGCCCGGCTGCGGGCAGGATGCGGGGGGTCGGCACTATCGGCACTTGCAATGTCATGGCTGCAACTCTATAGTGATGACCAGTACATAACCAATACAGAATAGCTTGTCAGATGGCAAGCTGTACTGGTTGACCCTGCAGCACAGGTGGGCGTCTCCGGTGCCCGACGAGGTGATCCATGCTGATGAAGACCGCCAGCCAATCGCTGACCGAGCAGCTCGCTTTGCGCTTTGCCGAACGCATCCAGAACCGCTTGCTGGCTGCGGGCGCGCGGCTGCCGAGCGTGCGCCAATGCGCCGAGCAGCAGGGCGTAAGCCCGGCCACCGTGGTCGCCGCCTACGATCGGCTGCTGGCCCAGGGCCTCGTCGAGGCCCGCGCCAAGCGTGGATTTTTCGTGCGCGAATCGGCTGCGGCCATTGAAAACAAAGCACGGAACGCTACTGAAAATGTAGTTTACCGAGACCGATCGGGGGCCATGATAACTGGCCGGGCCCCGATCAATGCCACAGCCCTGATCCGCGGCATGTTCCACGCTGTCAGCGACAAGCCGCAGCCTGGGATGGGTGTGCTGCCGCCGGACTGGCTGGCCAACAGCTTTGTCGCCACGGCGCTGCGCAAGGTCAGCGGTGCCGCCGCCTTGCAGGCATTCTCAATGCAGTACGGTGAGCCAGCCGGTGACAGCGGCTTGCGCCAGTCACTGTCAAAGAAACTCGCTGCCAGCGACATCCAGGCGACGCCAGAGCAGATCATCACCACTGTGGGCGCGACCCAGGCGCTGGACATCGTCAGCCGCACTTTGCTGCGCGCTGGTGAGCATGTGATGGTGGAGGAACCGGGCTGGGCCATCGAGTTCGCCCGGCTGGACGCCCTGGGCATGCGGATACTGCCGGTGCCACGGCGTGCTGAAGGGCCGGACCTGGCCGTGATGCAGCGCTATTGCGAGGTGCACCAGCCCAAGCTCTTCGTCAGTGTCAGTGTGCTGCACAACCCCACCGGGCAGAGTCTGACACCTGGCACTGCGCACCGGCTGCTGCAACTGGCCCACCAGCATGACTTCCACCTGGTCGAGGACGACACTTACAGCCATCTGGCGCCACAGCACGCAACCCGGTTGGCGGCACTCGACGGCCTGCGGCGCACGGTGTACGTCAGCGGCTTCGCCAAGATCCTGGTACCGAACTGGCGGGTCGGATTCATGGCGGCACCGCAGAGCCTGGTGGAACGCCTGCTCGACACCAAGCTGTTGTCGACACTGACTACGCCGGCGCTGCTGGAGAAGGCGCTGGCCTGGTGTATTGACCGCGGACAGCTGCGGCGCCACGCAGAACGGGTGCGCAGCCGGCTGGACCTGGCCCGCGGTCGCAGCGTCAAGCTGGCGTTGGCGGCGGGTTGCAGCTTTGCCAGCGAGCCTGCCGGGCTTTTTGGCTGGGTGGATACCGGCGTTGATACCGACGCACTGGCACAGCGCATGCTGGACCAGGGCTACCTGCTGGCTCCCGGATCGCTGTTTCATGCCCGGCGCCAACCCAGTCCTCTGATGCGCATCAACTTCGCCACCACCCAGAACGCCGCGTTCTGGCAGTGCTTTGTCCGGATCCGCGACAGCCTCTGAGGTGGGTGGACGCGGCGCGAACCGCGTCGGGACCGGGACTATACCAGCAGCAAACCGCGCGCCGGATGCGGCTGGGCCATGCGCAGGGTGCGCAACAGGCCACGGTTGACCGCCTCCATGCCCAGCCCATGGCCTGCGCACAGCATTGCTGTGGCCCGGGTGTCGGTGGATTCCAGTGCAATCGCCACTTCCAGGTAGGGGGCGTAGTGGCCGCTGGCGCGCAGTATCGCGTCGCCAATGCGCTGCGACAGCGGCAGGCGCTCCAATGCCGTCGACAATGGTTCGCTCAGCAGCAGGTCGATCTGCGACAGCAGGCCGCACAGGTACACCTCGCGCCGCAACTTGTCCTCATCACCAGCGTCGAGCAACTGCTCCATCAGCCGTGCCCGGATGACGACTGCGCTGCGGATCGGTTGCAGGTTCATGTCGCTGCTGGCGTGCGGCAGCTGTTCCAGCAGCCAGTTCTTGAGGCTGGAGTACCCCAGCACCATCAGGCCATGGCGCAACGAGTCGACTTCGGAGCGCAGCCCCAGTGCAGCCGAGTTGGCGTGGCGCAGAAAGCGGTATGCCAGGATCGGCTCCTGGCCCAGCAGCAACTCGATCGACTCCATGGATTCGTCGGCATCGGCCGCTTCGACCAGCCGCACGATGGCCCGGTGGCTGGGCTGGATCAGCTGATGCCGGTAGCCGTGCAGCACGTCTTCCACGGGCCAGCCCGCAAGTCCCCACGCGCCTTGCTCGTCCAGGCAGCGTTCCGCCAGGACCCGGCTGGCGACATCGGAATACACCTGCCCGGATTGCACGGGACTGCTGGACTGGGCGTTGGGACTCAAGGGATTGCCGTTGTGCCTGTGCAGGGAGGCGCGCACGCCGGCGAGAGCCTCCTCTGGTGTGAGCTCGATCATCAGCTTGTGAAAGCATCCTGCCAGGGCCGCTGGCGGTCGCTGGCCCGGGGCGCCGCGCCAGACCAGTTTCAGGCCGCGGCCGTGGGCTCGGTGCAGATGCTGGGTGAATTCGGCATCCGCCAGCAGGCTGTCCGGGACCTCGATCCAGGGACCGCCCGGCGCAGCCTGCTGCAGCACATTCAACAGCAATGCCGGCGACCGCACCACAACGGTCAGCAACGGCGCCTGCTCCGACCACAGTTCGCTGAAGCTGCGCAACAGATGTTGGGCATCCGGCGGATGGGCTGGATCGCAATCGACGAAGAGCTCGATGCCGCAGAGCTGGCGCAACTGGTTCCATTGCAGCCTGTAGCCCAGGCTGATGCTGTCGAGCACGGATTGCGTCATGCAGCCAGTTTAGAACCTATCCGGCGAAATCAGTTGATGAAGTTGAACAGCGACAGCCGCTGGACCTGGGCATAGGATTGCAGCGCCGCCTGATAACCGGTCTGGAATTTCTGGAAATCGGAAATACCCTGAACCATGTCGAGGTCCTCGGCCCGGGAGCGGTCGGCTTCGAGCTGGACGTTGCGTGATTCCTGTCTGCTGGAAATGCTGTCGACCCGGTTCAGCCAGTCGCCGGCCTGGCCGCGTGCGGCCTGCAGGCGGTCCATGCCGCTGTCGATCTGGGCCAGTGCCCGGGTCACGGCCTGGGTTAGCTTGTTATCACCGCTGGCGCCGTCGATATTGGCAATGGCATCGTCCAGCACCTTGAACATGTCACTCTGGCTGCTGGGCGCGATTTGCAAGGTGTCGGCATTTTGCGGTGTGCCACGCACCACCATCGACATGCCGTCGAACTGGATGGCGGCACCGTCCTTGTAGGGCTGGGCGCTGAGCACGGTGGTTGCCGTGATGGTGTCGATCACGTCGTATGTGGTGGCACCACCGGCCACGTTGAAGCTGATGGTGTAGTTGTCGCCCGTGAGTGCGCCGGGCCCGATCACCTGGCCGACGTCGGTCCAGGCGGTGCCAGCATTGCCCGCACCCAGTGACGTCGTGAATACGCCGTTGCCGGTAGGCACATTGAGCCACACCGCCTGCCCGTCCATGGCCGCGGGTACGCCCGTTTCGGTGCTGGCGCGCTGGCCCGGAATGCCCTGGAAGCTGACGCCGGTGGTGGAGTCCACAAATGGTGCGCCGGCGCTTCCGAGGCCACCAAACAGGGGAACGCCATTGCTGTCGCGCCGATTGGCCAGGGCAAAGAGCTGCTCGCGCAGGCCCAGCATCTGTTTGGCCAGCGTGCTGCGGTCCTTGGCTGTATAGCCACCGTTGCCGGCGTTGACCACCAGGTCGCGAAACGACTGCACCAGTGATCCGGCATCGCCCAGGGTCGACTCGGCCGACGAGAGGGCGTTGCGCTGCACCTCCAGGGCGCGCTGCTCGATCTGCAGGCGAGACATGCGGGTCAGGGCGCGCTCGGCCTGGGTGGCGCCGGTGGGGTCGTCGCTGGCGCGGTTCACCTTCTTGCCCGAGGTGAGTTTTTCCTGCTGCGTGGACAACTCTGCTTGGCGCCGGAACAGCTGCTCCAGCGCGTTGTCATAGGTGTTTGCGGTACCCAGGCGCATGGTGGTTCTCCTGGCTCATCGGCCAACGTTTTGCATCAAGGTGTCGAAGATGCTCTGCGCGATCTGCAGCATCCGGGCCGAAGCCTGGTACGACTGCTGGAATTGCAGCAGCTTGGCCGCTTCCTCGTCCAGGTTGACGCCGGAGACGCCGGCCCGGTCGATCTCGACATTGGCAGCAATCGATTGCGACACGTCTGCAGCAAAACCGGCGCTTTGCACCCGCACGCCAATCTGCGATATCGCGCCGGCGTAGCCATCGGTCAGGGGTGCACCGTCAAACATGGCCAGGTCGCGCAGTGCCATCATGGACTCGGCGTTGCCCGCATTGATGGTCGGGAACGCATTGGCTTGCACGGTATAGGTGTCGCCCGGTTGGGGCGTGCCTTTGAGGGTGAGGTTCCAGCCATTGAAGCTGATGGCTTGCCCCGGCGTGTAGCTCAGACCGGTGGCTGGAATGCCAGTGCCCGTTCCGGTGACGTCGAAGCTGCCGGCCGCCGTAAACGTCAGCGTGACGGTGGCCGCCAGGTTGACATCGGCCTGGCTGGCACTGAGCTGGTCCAGCGTCAGCGTTCCCTGGTTGCTGGTACCGGCGCGCGCCGCCACGGCGCTGGCCATGGCCAGCGCCCGGGGTGAAGAAAAGGCCGTGGTGAGGCTGGCGGCCTGGTCGCGAAAGGGCGTGACCAGGAAGCTGTCGCCAGCAGCGGCGCTGCCGGAACTGATCTGGATGTCCAGTCCGTCCAGCTGCAGTGGGCTGGTTGTTGCCAGATCGAAGGCAAACTGCTGGCCGTCGGACAGCCGAGTCACGGTCCCGGCGGTGCCGCTGGAAAAGCTGATCTGGTAATTGGAAGCTGCCAGTGCGGTGGTGCCAGACGCAGGCTGGGTTTGCACGCTCACCTGCAAGCTGGCGTTACCGACATTTGCGGACGAAGCCAGACCCGGAGGCAACGCGGCCAAAGTGAACAGGTTGCCACCGGGATTGCCATTGAGATCCAACCCCAGGCTGTGTTGCTCGTTGACCTTGGTTCCAATAGCCAGCGCCATGCGGCCCAGCAGGTTGTCGGCATCCACCAGGTCGCTGTTCTGGAACCGCAACAGGCCAGCGATTTCGCCACCACCCAGGGTGGCTTCCTCCATCTGGGTGCTGGCGCCGGAACGGGTGATGGTGAGTTTGCTCTTGGCCGGGTCGGTGAAGGCATCGCTTTGCAACGACACCGGCGATACCAGGGTGCCCAGTACCAGCGGATGGCTGCTGGCCAGAAATATGCCGACCGTGCCGTCGGGCGCCGCAATGCTGGTGGTCTGGATGTACTTGTTGAGCTGCCTGATCAATTGGTCGCGATGGTCCAGCAGGTCGTTGGGGCTCTGGCCCGTGCCCGTCGCGCGCGATATTTCGTCATTGGCTGTGGCGATGCGCGCCGCCAGGCTGTTGACCGCGCTTAACGCCTGCTGCAATTGGGTGTTCACGCCCTGCTTGATGTCTGCCAGCTGGCTTGCCGACGTGCGAAAGCGGGCGGCGAGTTCGTCGGCCCGCGTCAGCGTGACGGAACGTGCAGTCAGGTCGGTGGGAGCGCTGACAATGTCGGAGAACGAGTTGAGCATGTCGCTCACCGCCGCACCCAGACCGTTGGCGCCACCCTGGAAGATGTCTTCAAGCTGTTTGAGCTGGGTCAGCCGGGCGCCGTCGGATGACGCCACGGCGCTGGACAGCGTCGCCTGCCGGGTCAAAAACTCGCTGTGGTTGCGTTGCACCGTGGTGACTTCGACGCCTTTGCCGTAGTAGCCATTGCCCGCAAACTGGCCAGGCACGCTTTGCAGCACCACGCTTTGGCGCGAGTACCCCGGTGTATTGACATTGGCAATATTGTTGCCCGTGGTCTGCAGGGCCGACAGGTTGGCCTGCAGGGCACGGGTCCCGATGTTGAGCAGCATGCTCATGACCGGTGCACCTAGGCTTGCAGGCGCTGCAGCGCCAGGGTGGAGTTGATGGCCCGGCTGAGCTTCGATGCGTATGCCGGGTCGGTGGCGTAGCCAGCACGTTGCAACCCAGCGGCGTAGGCCTGGGCTGATCCGGTCTGCTGCGCGGCGCCGGCGTAGCGCGGGCTTTGCGTGATCATCTGGGCATAGTCGCGGAAAGACTCCTGGTAGGAGCCATAGGCACGAAACTTCGCCACCGTCTTGCGCGCTACGCCATCCACATATTCGGTGGTTGCAACCTCGGCCACCTTGCCGTTCCAGCCGGCGCTGGCCTTGATGCCGAAAAGGTTGAACGACGGTGTGCCGTTGGCCATCCGGATTTCACTCTTGCCCCATCCCGATTCATGCCCGGCCTGACCCAGCATGAAGGCAGAAGGAATGCCACTGGAACGCTCTGCGGCAGCGGCGGCATCGGCGTGCTGCTGGACGAATCCGCGCTGGTTGGCACTGATTTTTGCGGTGCCGCTGGCGCTGGTCGTCCCTGTGGGGCCGCTGGGCAGCGCTGGTGGCGCGAGGGGCGTCGGTGCCGGGCTTGTGACGCCGGCCTGGCGCGTCAATTGCTGGGCGATCAAGTCGGTCAAGCCACCTGGCATTCCCGACATCTGGACGGCAAGCTGCTGATCCAGCAGGTCGGCGCCAAGGTCGCCCTGCGCGCTGTCGAGCAGACCCGATTTCATGGTGGCCTCGCGCATGCTCTTGATGAGTTCGCGCATGAAAAGGGATTCAAACTGCTTGGCGGTCTCGCGGATGGATGCTGGATCGAGCTTGCCGGCCTGCAGCTTGAGATTGCTCAGCGTGCGCGCATCGGCCGCGAGCGCGTTGGGCAGGGCTGAGGGTTGACTGATGGCCATCTCAGATCACTTCAAGCTCGGCATTCAATGCCCCGGCAGCCTTGATCGCCTGCAGGATGGCCAGCAGGTCCTGGGGCGAGGCGCCCAGAGCGTTCAGGGCCCGGACCACATCTGCCAACTGCGGCGCTGCCGGTACCTGGATCAGGATCCCCGGCTCCTGCTTGATCTGGATGTTGCTTTGCTGGGTCAGCACGGTCTGGCCGCCCGTCGACAAGGGATTGGGCTGGCTGACGCTGGGTGTGCTGCTGATGCTGATCGACAGGTTGCCATGGGCAATGGCGCAAGGCCCCAGCGTGACCGACTGGTTGAGGACGATCGAGCCGGTGCGCGAGTTGATCACCACCTTGGCCGAGGGCACGGAGGCGTCCACGGGCAGTTCTTCCATTTCCGCGATGAAGGAAATTCGTGCATTGGCGTCTGATGGCGCCTTCACCTGCACCGTGCGCCCATCCAGCGCCCGTGCCACGCCCTCGCCGAACTGGGCATTGATGGCCTGCGCCACGCGCCGGGCGGTCTGGAAGTCAGACGCGCTCAGGCCCAGGATGAAGTGGTCGCCCTCCTGCAAAGCCGTTGGCACCACCCTCTCTACCTGTGCGCCGCCGGGAACCCGTCCGGCACTGAGGTGGTTGATCTGGACCTTGCTGCCACCTGCGGACGCACCTGCGCCTGGGATGATCAGACTGCCCTGAGCCAGTGCATACACCTCCCCGTCGGCACCCTTGAGCGGTGTGGCTATCAGCATGCCACCCTTGAGCGATTTGGCATTGCCGATTGAAGACACGTTCACATCCACGGCTTGTCCGGGCCTGGCAAATGGCGGCAACTGGGCTGTGACCATGACGGCCGCCACATTCTTCAACTGCAGCTGGCCTGCCGACGCTGCCGGCAGCGAGATGCCGAGCTGCTGCAGGTAGTTGTTCAGGCCCTGTGACGTATAGGGCATCTGGGTGGTCTGGTCGCCAGTACCGTCGAGTCCGACGACCAGACCAAAGCCGGTGAGCTTGTTGCTGCGCACACCCTCGATCGCCGCCACC
>JANMKM010000642.1:0-6264 GCA_031372035.1 Rhodoferax sp.
GCACCGTGTTCAAGGGCCACCTGTTCGTGGGTGATGTGCTGCTGAACGAATCCGGCATGCAGAACCATCCACTCACCCCCATGACCGACCCCAACCTGGTGCGCGTGCTGCAGGCCCAGACCCCACTGCAGGTGGGGCTGATCGACTACCAGGTGGTGGCCCGGGGCGAGCGCGCCATCCGCGCCCGCATGCATGACCTGCAGGCCCAGGGCGTGCGCGTGGCCATCGTCGATGCCATCTCCAATGACGACCTGCTGCGCCTGGGCCCGGCGCTAAAGGACCTGCCGCTGGTCACCGCCGGCTCCGGCGTGGCGATCGCCCTGCCAGCGAATTTCGGCATTGCGCCCTCCAGCGTGGCCAGCGCATTGCCGCCGGCCAGTGGACTTCAGGCGGTGCTGTCGGGCAGCTGTTCGTCCGCCACCAATCTGCAGGTGGCGGAGTTCATCCGCACCGGCAACCCGGCGCTGGCGCTGGACCCGCTGCAGCTGGCCGAGAGCGTGGACGACGTGGTGGCGCAGGCCCTGGCCTGGGCCGGCCCGCTGCTGCCGCAGGGACCAGTGCTGATCTATTCCACGGCCGAGGCTGGCGCCGTGAAGTCGGTTCAGGCCCGGCTCGGCGTGGAGCAGGCCGGCGCCATGGTGGAGCGGGCGCTGGGCCAGATCGCCCGCGGTCTGGTGGACCTGGGCGTGCGCCAGCTGCTGGTGGCCGGCGGTGAAACCTCGGGCGCCTGTGTGCAGGCGCTGGGCGTGACGCAGCTGCAGATTGGTGCCCAGATAGACCCCGGTGTGCCCTGGTGCTTTGCCCCGGCCGCTGGTGGCCTGCACCTGGCGCTCAAATCCGGCAACTTCGGCACGCCCGATTTCTTTACCAAGGCATTCGAGGTGCTGGCATGAACGAAGGCCGGGCCCGCGAAGAGATCTGCCGCATCGGCCGCAGCCTGTTCGAGCGTGGCTACGTCCATGGCACGGCCGGCAACATCAGCTACCGGCTGGCCGACGGCTACCTGATCAGCCCCACCGATGCCAGCCTGGGCCGCCTCAATCCAGAGCAGCTGTCGCGCCTGGATGCCGCTGGCAAGCTGGTCTGCGGCGAGCCGGCCAGCAAGACCCTGGCGCTGCACATGCGCATCAACCAGGAGGCGGCCCGCTTCGACCCCGAGACCCGCTGCGTGATCCACACCCACAGCGCCCACTGCGTGGCGCTGAGCCTGGGCACCAAGGGGGCAGAGCTGCTTCCGGCACTCACACCCTATTTCGTGATGAAGGTTGGCCATGTGCCGCTGCTGCCCTACCACCGGCCCGGCGCCAACGTGGTGGCCGAGCAGGTGGGTGGCCTGATCAGCGGCTATGGTCTGGCCAAACGGCCCATCCGCGCCGTGATGCTCAGCCGTCTGGGGCCGGTGGTCTGGCACAGCTCGCCAACAGCCGCCATGGCGGTGCTGGAAGAGCTGGAGGAAACCGCCCGCCTGGCACTGCTAACCAGCGTGCGCGAGCCCATCACCGAAGGCCAGCTGCATGAGCTGCGGGTCACCTTCGGCGCCCGTTGGTAGGGCTAGAAGCCTCATGGAATAATCACGGAGCGCTACTAAAACAGTAGTGTCCGGATGTTGGGTGCGGTGTCGAACAGACGTCGGCGGTCAGGGCTGCGACGCTTGCACGCATGCCCGCATTTGAGCTGTCGTTCTACCAGCATGCCTTCCACCCCGATGCGGCGTTGCTGGACGATCCGGAAGACTGCGCTGCCGCAGCTGTTGAACCTGTAGAGGATGACCCTGCCGCTGCAGCGCCGATGCGTCTGGTGTGTGCCTGTGCTGCACACCTGGGCAACGCCGAGTTGGCGGCGCTGATTGGCCGCATCATGCGCCAGGACCAGGCGGCCCTGCAGGCGCTGTACGAGAGCCTGTCGGGACGGGTCTATTCCCTGGCAATGCACATCACACGCCGCGTACCCTGCGCCGAGGAGGTGTTGCAGGACACCTTCTGGCAGGCCTGGCGCCAGGCGGCACGCTTTGATCCGCAGCGCGCTGCCGCCTCCACCTGGGTGCTGACGATTGCCCGCTCGCGGGCGCTGGACCTGGTACGCACCCGTGCCCATGATCCGCTGCAACGCTCGGCGTCAGCTGTGGATGGCGAGGGTTCGTGCGACCAGGCGGCGGATGACCCGCTGGACCTGCTGCTGGCACTGCACCGGGACAGCCGGCTGCACGCAGTGCTGGCTTCGCTGAACCCGCTGAAGCGACAACTGGTGTCGTTGGCCTTCTACAAGGGCCTGACCCACGCCGAAATTGCCGCCCACATGGGCTTGCCGCTGGGCACCGTGAAGACCCACATGCGGCGCACCCTGGCGGCCATGCGGCTGGCGCTGGGCAAAAATTTCGAACAGGAACACGGGGAGTGGGGTACATGAGCGCCGCCGGGCCGCCCTCATCGCAGCAGTGGCTGGACGCCACGGCCGCGGAGCTGGCACCGTTGCCGCTGGGACCGGACCGCACGCTGATCCTGGGGCTGCGTCTGATGAACCGGGTGCGCAGGAGTGCCGCGGCTCAGGCGGATCTGGTGACGTGGCGGCGCGAGGATGGTGACTGGCTGCCCGATGCGCCAGGTCTGCGTCGGCGTCTGCTGCGCTGTGATTCGGGTGTGCGGATCGAGTTGATTCAACTCGACCCGCACGCGCATTTGCCGACACCCGGCAACAGCCTTGCGCAGGAGCTGCTGGTGGTGGACGGTGCGCTGGTATTGCAATCGCCGCGCCTGCTGCATGGGGTCGGCGTGCTGGGGCGCCATGCGCACCATGTGCGCGGGTCTGGAGAGGTGGACGGGTTGCAGGCGCTGGATGCCGGTGCCCTGCTGTACGTGCGCCATAGACTGCTGCCCTTGGACGCGCTGGACACTGGCGAGGCCAGCTGGTGGTTGCAGGCGCAGGCTGCATCCGTGCCTGGCGGCGGCGGCGCCGCAGCTTGGGGCGGGCTCTGTGCTGGCGTTGCCGCAGCCAGCTTGTTCAGCCAGGGCGACGTGGTCTCGGGCCTGGTGCGGGTCGCACCCGGTGCCGCCATGCCCGATCACCGCCACGCCATCGATGAGGATTGCCTGATGCTGGCCGGCGAACTGTTCTTTGGCGACATCCTGGTGCGCGCCGGGGACTACCAGAAGGCCACGGCGGGCGGCCAGCATGTGGACTGCCACAGCGAGCGTGGTGCCGAGTTCTATTTCCATGGCGTGTTGCCACGGGACATCGTGATTGCACCCGTGAAATAGGCTGAAAGTCTGACGGAATAAGCACAAAGCGCTACTGAAACAGCAGCACTTCGGGGCCGCAGCGGGTTTCACGGGGGCATGAGGGCTGCCTGGTGCTCAGTGGCGAGATGTTCCTGGGCGACATCCTGCTGCGCGCCGGCGACTACCAGCTGGCGCCGACCGGCGGCTCACACTTTGGTGAGATTAGCGACGTTGGCGTCTTGTTCTTTTTTCACGGAGCGCTCGACCCCATACTGCGAGGCCCGCCGCTCGGCTGAGGCGTCGGCATCGGGTTCGCGGCGCCGCATCAGTGTCAAGCCGGCCAGCCCCAGGCCCAGCAACAGCAGGCTGCCCAGCTCCGGGTTGCCAAGTGCAATGCCGTTGGTCATCTCGGCGCTGTCGTCGGCAGCACTGGCCTTGCGGTCCACCCACTCCAGCGGAGTGCTCTGCGCCGCAGCCGGCGCCGGCGCGGTCCAACGGCTTTGCGGCGCCGCGGTACTGTTTTCCCACAGCTGCGAAGCGCTGGCGTCGGCGGCATCGGCCGTGGCCGCTCGCAGCTGGTGCTGGTCCGCGACTTCCAGCCGCAACATGGCGGTCTGCAGACCGTTGTCATCCGCCATATCGGGCGTGTTCTGTGCTGCGCTGTCCACCGCGCCGGCGGAGGCGGCCGAGACGATGCTCCACAGTGCCACGGCCAGGGCACGGTTCCAGGTGACGCGGTGGCGCAAAGGGATAACAGTCATGGGAGTCCTCAGCCGGTGGATCAAGGCCCGTAAGCGGCCCATACCAAGGCATTCTGGAGAGGCAGTGCAGTGCCGTCTGTGCGCTGTCGTACACGGGCCAGGCGGCGCCCGATTGCCAGGAGCGGCGGCGTCCGCGATGCACCTATGCGGTGCGTGCTCCGTCGAGCTGAACACCGCCACCACCAGACGATTCTGTCCGATACGGTCAAGAAAAGCCTTGTCCTCGGGTTCAGTTTCAGTGTCTCGATCCCTTTCTGGATCTCGGCGATCTGGGCGATGGCAGTTTCCGACTGTGTGGCCGCCGTGAGCGTGACAACCCTAGCCGAGAATGTGCGGGCGCACAGACGGCTGACCCGCGTCAGCCTGCGGCTCAGCTGCTCGCCACGCTGGCGCGCCGCTTGCCGGCGGACTTGGCGCTGTACATGGCGTGGTCCGCCTGTTTGAGCAGGGTGTCGATTTCGCAGGCTGAGGCGGGGTAGCCAGCGACGCCGATGCTGGCCGAGATGCGGGCTTCGATCTCGCCGATGCGGTAGGGCTCGGAGATGATCGCGATCAGGGCATGGGCAAAGGCCAGGGCCGGCTCGACACCGGTCTGGATCAGGGCCACGGCGAACTCGTCGCCGCCGAGCCGGGCGGCAATGTCGGAGTCGCGGGTGGCGTCGGCAATCCGCCGGGCCACGGCTTGCAGCAGCTGGTCGCCCACGGCGTGGCCATGGCTGGCGGTGATGGCCTTGAAGCCGTCGAGCTCGATGAACAGCAGCGACGGCTCGGACTTGTTTCTGCGGGCAATCGCCAGCTGCTGGTTTACCGACAGGTGGAACAGCATGCGGTTCGGCAAGCCGGTGAGCGCGTCGTGTTGGGCATCGCTTTGGGTCTGCTGGATGGTCAGGGCGGCATCCAGCAAGGCCTGGCGACCTGGGTGCGGGTCTCGAAGCTGCCCTCCTGCGCGATGTCCATGTGCCGTGCAAGATCAGGCAGCACCTTCTGGCCCGCGAACCTGGCCATTTCATGGGTGCGGGCCACGATGCTGCCGCTGCTGTCAGCAACCACGGCGCGCCAGCTGTCGGGCAGGCCTTGCTGCGACAGCAGATGCACCAGCTGTTGCGGCGCCACGGTGGCGCTCAGGGCATAGGTGGTGCTGCCTTCGCGCTTCACCGGCACGGCTATGGTGAACATCAGGCCTTTGGTCAGCGGGCCGATGAGCAGGTCGGATACGGCTGGTTTGCCAGTCTCGAAGATGCTTTGCAGCAGCGCAGGCACTTTGACCAGCGGCAGCGGTGTGCCGTAGGGTGCCCGGGTGGAAAGCAGCATCTGCCCTGCGGGCTCCAGCACCATGATGCTGTCGGCGTTCATCTTGTCCAGCGCCTCCAGGGCGCGGGCATGAAAGCCGGCAAAGTCGTCACTGGCCAGACGGTGTGAGGTGGCCAGGGCCTGCAGCGCGGCCTGCGTGGACAAGAGGTCGCGGTCCACCGAGGCGACGATGCCGCGGGCCTGGGTGATGGCGTTGCGCCGCCGCCCCACTCAGTTCGGCGTCCAAGGTGGGATCGGGCCGACGGCGCACTCAGCTGCGCGGCTGTCCCCCGCCCTGCGGGCTCCTCCTTTACGCCGCTGCGCCGAGCGCCCCGCCAGCCCGATCCGGCGAGCGTCGGTAGCGGTCGATGCACCCGCCACTCGCCTTGATCGCTACAGAATAGATAGCTGTCCGTGCTGTATCCATGAACTTTCTGGCCACTGTTTGGAATGAAAAGGTGCGACACAAGGGCTTTTCAAAGCAGCGGTGAACGTCATCTGTGCTCCATATTCGTTTTCGGCCAGTGCTTCGACATGTCATGGAGCTTGCGTATTGTTCCTTATGGGATGGCCTGTCAGTAGACCTGTGGCCTGACGCGAGGCCTGTGCGACCTTGCTTGGAAGGCTTTGTACCTGCATGGAATTGCACATCACATCCAGGAATTCCAGGTCGTGCAGCAACTTGCCTGGCGGTGCCCGTTAACTCAATCGTTGAAGCTCATGGAAGACCCGGAAGGCAAATTTGACCGCATCGTCTACGTTCCGAGAGCCGCGCGTGTCGCCGTCGGGGTGCTGGCGTATGCGTGCGGTGTTGTGTTTCTCCTGGTCCTGGCGGTTGCGGCCGCGTCTACTCCTGAACCGATGAAACACGATCCGATAGGGGCATCCGTTCTACTCCTGCTGCTGCTGTTCTTTGTTCCCAGCGTCCCGATCTGCTTCTTCCGGCCGTTTTACGGCATTATCCTGTGGATCATCATCGCGTTCCTCAATCCGCAGTC
>JANMKM010000686.1:0-9481 GCA_031372035.1 Rhodoferax sp.
TTTACATTGATTTACATACCAACGGTGCAGGCAGTCCTGTCTAGCCCCTCGGGGAGCCCTTGTCATACCAGGAGATCATCTTGAACCAGCATTTGTCGACTGATTACGTCCCGCGTTCACGCCTTGCCATGCGTGAACCAGGCGCAAGCCTGTTTCACGATGTCACGTCCACAGAGGAGTTGCTTCCTTTCACCGTGAGCTTGGTGCGCAACCAGGACGCACTGAGCAAGGCGGTGCGCATCCGCCACGCCGCCTACGCCCGGCATGTACCGGCCTTGGCCGCGACCCTGGCACGGCCGGAGAGCACCGACACGGAAAACGGTGTCGTGGTGCTGCTGGCCGAGTCCAAGCTCGACGGCTCACCCCTGGGCACCATGCGCATCCAGACCAACTGCTTCGCGCCATTGAGCGTGGAACAGTCGATCGACCTGCCGCGCTGGCTGCGTGAGCGCCCGCTGGCCGAGGCCACACGCCTGGGCGTGACCGACGGCCACATCGGCCGGATCGTCAAGACGGTGCTGTTCAAGGCCTTCTACCAATACTGCCTGCACACCGGCATCGAGTGGATGGTGATCGCCGGCCGCTCGCCGATCGACCGCCAGTACGAACGCCTGTTGTTCGATGACGTCTACCCCGACCTGGGCTACATACCGCTGCGCCATGCCAACAACATGCCGCACCGCATCATGTCATTCGAGGTAGCCACCGCGCGCGAACGCTGGAGCCGCGCCAACCATCCGCTGCTGGGCTTCATGTGCGAAACCCAGCATCCGGACATCGACATCGCCGGCCGCACGCCGACGCTGGCGCAACAGTTTGCGCTGCCGCAGATTGGCAACACGCTGCCGTTCTCGATGTAGGACAGCGCGGTGCATGGGGGCACGGCCCCAGGCACCGCGCTCCCCCTGCTGGACAAAACAGGCTGTTGCGGCAACAGCCTGTTGTGTCTTGCGCAGCAGTGTCGGCCTGTAGACAGCACCCTACAGAAGCGGCGCCAGAGCCCTCGTTTTTGCAACAAGCGTGAGAAATTGCACTGTAGGAGGGTACTATCCAGACTTCATGAATGGCTTTCCCCCTTGCGTGGGGAATTGCAACAATGATCAAACATGAGGAAACCCATCACAAATGGGTGGCGGCAATCCATGGTCGTTTGGACAAGCTGCTGTATGGTTTCTCGACCTTTGCGCTGCCCTTGGTCATCGGGCTGGTATCCATTGTCGCGCTGCTTTCCTGGAAATCGCAATACCCCGTACCTGACAGCAAGCCGCTCGCACTGCGCGTGATCGCCCAGAGCGGCGACGCCATGACACCGGCCCAGGCCCTGGCCAAACTGCAGGACCAGTCGCCCGTGATCTACCACGACACCCAGTTGTCGGAAGTGCCGCTGTGGTTCACCGTGGATGTGGCCGAGGACAACACTGGGCAGTACCGCTCGGTCGAATTCCCGTCGCGCCACGCCATGGAGACCAGTTGCTGGGACAGCAATGGCCTGCTGCCCATGGGCAGCGCCACCCGCCAGTCGGCCGAAGGCGCCGTTGCGCCGGTCAAGGCCGGATTTGCCCTGAACCTGGAGAGCCGTGTCGGTGCCAGCCACCTGCTGTGCCGGGCCCAGTTCATCGGCCCGGCCCGGCTCTCGGCAGTGCTCTGGCCCACCAGCCAGTTGCAGATCGCAGCCCAGGAGTTCCAGCGCAACTCGGGGCTGCTGGACGGCGGCCTGATCGTGCTGGCGGTGTTCGTGCTGATCACCGCGCTGATCAACCGGCAAAGCGCTTATGTGCTGTTCGCCGCCTGGCTGCTGATCAACCTGCGCATGGGCGCCCTGTCTGCCGGCTGGGATTCACAATGGCTGGGCCGCACCATTCCGCAGGAGCTGCTGGTGCAGGGCCGGCTGGTGACGATCACGCTTTATTACGTGCTGACGCTGACGCTGTTCCGCACCCTGTTCAAGGACGACCTGCAACGCGTGGGCTACGGCACCCTGGTGAAGGTGGCGCAGTGGACCTGCTTCCCGCTGCTGGCCCTGTCGGCCGTGTTGCCCTTCGCCTCGTTCCTGCCGATCTTCTGGGCTGCGGCCGGCCTCGGCATCACGCTGCTGGGGTTCTTCCTCGGCCGCATCCTGCTGATCACCCGCTCGTCGGTTGCCATGTGGTACAGCGCGTCCATCGGCATCGCCCTGTTCGCATCTTTCTATGAGGTGATCAGCGCCTGGCTCGGCCTCAAGGGTTTGATCGGTGCGGTCAACAGCGTGACTGCGGCCCTGGCCTCCAGCCTGCTGGCCTCGCTGGCCATTGCCGAGCAGATGCGCCAGGAGCACAAGCAGCGGATCGAAGCCCAGGCCGAGCTCGAGCACACCTTCGAGGCCATGCCGATCGGCCTGTTCACGCTGGACCTGCGTGGCCAGTTCACCAGTGCCAACCCGGCACTGCTGAAAATGCTGGGGCCGAAGGTGCTGAAGAACGGCAGCAACACCTGGCAGCACTATTTCAGCGGCGGTGCCTGGGCCCAGCTGCACAACCTGGTGCACTCGCAGGAGGAAGGCGAGCTCGAGCTCAAGGGCAAGAAGCGGCTGCTGAGCCAGAGCGAGCCCAAGCGCTTCCTGGTGCGGGCCACGCTGGCACGCGACAAGATCGAAGGCTGGCTGCAGGACGTAACCGAAAAGTCGCGCGCCAACGAGCACCTGCAGTTCCTGGCCAACAACGACCCGTTGACCAAAGTGCTGAACCGGCGCGGCATCGAGAAGGAACTGGACCGCGCCATGAACGGTCTGGCAGAGGGCCGGCCCTTGGCCCTGGCCTACCTGGACCTGGATCGCTTCAAGCTGATCAACGACCTGTATGGCCACAGCGCCGGCGACGAGGTGCTGCAGCAGGTCTGCGCCCGCGTCACCAGCATGCTCTCGGGTGAACTGCAGGTGGGCCGCGTCGGCGGGGATGAGTTCGTGATCGTACTGCCCGACACCAAGCTGCCGCTGGCGACCCTGATCTGCCAGGGCCTGGTGGACACCATCGGCAACACGCCCTACCAGGTGGGTGAGAAGGCCTTCCACGTGCGCGGCTCGGTGGGTTTGATCGAGGTCATCCCCGGCTCCAAGATCAAGGACGCCGTGTCCACCGCCGACCGTGCCTGCCGCGAAGCCAAGACCGGCCAGGCCGGCGCGCTGGTGGTGTACGAGAAGAACGCCCGCGCCTTCCAGGAGCACGAGGCCGAGATCAAGCTGGTGGGGCGCTTCTCCGGCTCCTCGGCCACCGAGGGGCTGTATCTGGAGATGCAGCCGATCATGTCGCTGACTGCGCCGCATGACTCGCTCAATTTCGAGGTGTTGCTGCGCATGCGCGATCTGGACGGCAGCCTGATACCCACCGACCGGCTGATCTCCGCTGGCGAGAGCAGCGGCCGCATGGGCGTGATCGACCGCTGGGTGCTCTCGACCACGCTGGACTGGCTCAACACCAACTACGACAAGCTGGCGCATACCAAGTTCATTTGCATGAACCTCAACGGCGCCTCGCTCAACGACGAGAAGTTCCTGGAAGACGTGGTGGCCATGCTGGCCAAGAACATGCATGTGGCCGACCACCTGTGTTACGAGATCACCGAAAGCGTGGCGCTGCACGACCTCTCCAACACCCGGCGCTTCATCGAGCGCGTGCGCTCCTGCGGCGCCAAAGTGGCGCTGGACGACTTCGGCGCCGGCTACACCAGCTTCTCTTACCTGAAGGACCTGCCGGCCGACCTGCTGAAGATCGACGGCAGCTTCATCGTCAACATGAACAGCCACCCGGCCAATGTGGCGATCGTCGAGGCCATCGTGAACCTGGCGCGCAACCTGGGCATGAAGGTGATCGCCGAGTGGGCCGAGGACAATGCCACGGTCCAGACCCTGGCCGAGATCGGTGTCGATTACGTGCAGGGCTTCGCTGTGGCCCGGCCGCAGTCACCCGACAGGCTGCTGACCGCAGCCTCGTCTGCCAGTTTCATCAACAACGAAGAGCTGGCCAGCATGGCACTGCAGTTCGGCAAGGCCGCCAGCGCCAAGCAGGTGGAACTGTTCGAAGGCTCGCGCAGCATGGAGCTGCACTGAACCTGGATCAGCGGTTGCGGCCGATCCCCAAGGAAGAGGTCCTGCAGCTGCCGCCCTTCCCGGGCCTGGCACTGCACCAGATCCAGCTGCCGCAGTCACCGGCTGAACATGCGCAGGCACGGGCCGCGTTGCTGGACAGCCGCTTTGTCGGATTCGACACCGAGGTCAAGCCCACCTTCAAGGCCGGAGAGCCTATGCGCGGACCCGATGTAGTGCAGTTTGCCAGCGCTGGCAAAGCCTGGGTGTTCCAGCTGCATCTGTCCGAGAGCGAGGCTTTGGTGCGCGAGGTGCTGGACGCCAGCCAGGTGGTGAAGGTTGGCTTCGATTTGCGCAGCGACCAGAAGCAGCTGATGCTGCGCCTGGGTGTGCATGCGCGGCCGCTGCTGGACCTGGATTTCGTGTTCGCGCACCAGGGCTATCCGAAATCCATCGGTGTCAAGGCAGCCATCGCCCTGCTGTTCCGGCAGCGGCTGATGAAGTCGAAGAAGGTGACCACCTCGAACTGGGCCAATCGCACGTTGGAGCCGCGGCAGATTCTGTATGCCGCCAATGACGCCTATGCGGCCTGGGCGGTGTGGCAGGCGATGGGTCTGCCAGCGGATCAGTTGCCGATCTGGGACAACGGTCTGTCGCAGTCGTCGCGGTAGTCCGACACTTTCGTTTTCGTAGTGCCGCGCGCTTGCTGGATGGGCTCTGGTGGCATTTTCCTGAGCGAGAAATGGCCAGGATCAGGCTTCAGGCGCAGCCTTCAGGCATCGCGCAAGGCCTTGCGCAGCCCGACGCCGATCTCGGGCTTGCCGGCAAACGGGTCGGTCGGGTTGCGCGCCAGCATGATGTCTTCCATGCGGGTCTGCACCGACTGGATCGCCTTCGGGTGGCTGTAGATGTAGAACTGGTTGGCGGCCACAGCGTCGAACACCATCTGCGCCACTTGCGCTGCGCTGACCTTGCCCGAAGTCACCGCCTTGTCGCTCATGGCCTGGCCGATCAACTGGCTGCGTGTCGGCTTGGCATCCGGGTCCGTCAGGCCGCCGGGGCGATTGCGTTCGCTCTGATGGATGCCGGTAGCGACAAAGAAGGGGCACAGCACGCTGGCGCCGATCTGGTCGGTCACCAGCGCGAGGTCCTGGTACAGGGTTTCGCTGAGCGACACCACGGCATGCTTGCTGACGTTGTAGATGCCCATGTTGGGCGGGTTGAGCAGGCCAGCCATGCTGGCGGTGTTGACAATGTGGCCCTGCCAGGCCGGATCGCGCGCGGCGGCTTCCAGCATCATGGGCGTGAAGTTGCGCACGCCGTGCACCACGCCCATGATGTTGACGCCCAGGACCCACTCCCAGTCCTTGAGCGTGTTCTCCCACACCAGGCCACCGGCGCCGACGCCGGCATTGTTGAACACCAGGTGTGGCGCGCCAAATCGCGCCTGTGTCGCCCGGCTCAGCTCCAGCATCTGCGCGGCATTGGAAACGTCCACACACCGGGCCAGAACTGGCGCGCCCGCCCCCTGCATCTCGGCCACGGCCCGGTCCAGTGCGTCCTGCTGCACGTCGGCCAGCACCAGGTTCATGCCCAGGCGGGCGCCGATGCGGGCGCACTCCAGGCCAAAGCCGGAGCCGGCACCGGTGAGCACGGCGGTCTTGCCGGCAAAGTTGCTGATCATGTCTGTCCTCGTTTCTTGGTCATGGGTTTGAAGCCCGGTCGAAGTGCTTCAGGCCTCGGCCTTGCGCAGCACGTAGCCCACGCGCGGAAAGTGCACGTGCACGGTGCCGGCACGCTCGTCGGTGCGGCGCAGCGTGTAGTGCATGCGGGTGGCTGCGATCAGTTCGCCGGCCGTGGGCTCGGGACCAAAGGTCTCGGCAGCGATGGTGACCTGGCTGCCCAGCGGGATACCATGTTCGTCCTGAAACGGCTCGTCAGCCAGCGGCAGCGGGTTTGACCCAGCGGCCAGGGCAATGGCCTGCCCGGCGTCGAAGTCCTGCCTCGCACCGTAGCCCAGAGCGGCCATGCGCGCCATCCAGGCCACCACATCGGGCCGGGCGTCCAGAATGCCGGCCAGCACCGGCACCCGCACGCGCGTGAACCACAGCGGGTGATAGACCGCAAAGTCGGCCACGCTGGGTTGCGCACCGAGCAGGAAGTCCTGACCTTCGAGCATGTTGCTGATGCGCCGCAGATAGCTGTTGTAGGCTGCGGTGGCGTCGGCCGGCCGCAGCCGCGTCATGCCGACACTCATCTTGCCGCGGTCTTCGCCAAAGGCTTTGGCGGCTTCCGGCGGCTGGTTGGCAAACATGTGGGCTGCACCCTTGGGTGACAGGTTGTAGGCCATGGCGGCCCAGAACAGCGTGCCATCAGCCCATTGCGCCACCAGCCGCGACAGGCCCTTGGCATGCGCCGGATAGAGCGTAGGCGTGGGCTGACGATGCTCCAGCACGTCGCAGATCAGCGCACTGTCGCAATAGATGTCGGCGCCGATCTGCAGGAACGGCGTCTTGCGGTAGCCACCGGTCAGAGCCAGCACATCGGGCTTGGGCATGATCGGCGGGATGAGCACCGACTTCCAGGCCAACTGCTTGTAGCCGAAGATCAGGCGGATCTTTTCCGAGAACGGCGAGGTCGGGTAATGGTGCAGTATGAGTTCCGACATGTGACCCCCGTTCGTTCAGATCAACTTCACCAGCTGCTTGCCGAAGTTCCTGCCCTTGAGCAGGCCCAGAAAGGCTTCGGGTGCACTGGCAATACCCTGCGCCACACTTTCGCGCGGCCGCAGTTTGCCGATTGCCACCAGGGTGCCCAGCTCGGTCAGGGCCTCGGGCCAGACTTCCATGTGCTCGCTGACGATGAAGCCTTCTATTTTGAGCCGGTTGCTCAGGATCAGCGCCGGGTAGGCCATGGGCATGGGCGCGCCGTCGTAGCCGGCGATCATGCCGCACAGGGCGATGCGGCCGAAGGCGTTCATGCGCAACAGCACGGCGTCGAGCACCATACCACCCACGTTCTCAAAGTAGCCGTCGATGCCGTTCGGGCAGGCTTCCTTCAGCGCCCGGGACAGCGAGGCCGCGTCAGCGTGCTGCTTGTAGTCGATGCAGGCGTCGAACCCCAGCTCGTCGGTGGCGTACTTGCACTTGTCCGGCCCGCCGGCAATGCCCACGGCACGCAGGCCACGGGCCTTGGCCAGGGCACCGAAGGCGCTGCCCACGGCACCGGTGGCGGCGCTCACGACCACGGTCTCACCCGCCTTCGGCGTGCAGATCTTCACCAGCCCATACCAGGCCGTGACGCCTGGCATGCCGACGGCGCCCAGGTAGTGGCTCAGCGGCACATGGGTGGTGTCGACCTTGCGCAGGGCACCGGACTGGGCCGCGTTGACCACGCTGTATTCCTGCCAGCCACCCATGCCCACCACCTTGTCGCCGATCTGGTAGCGCTCATTGCGCGACTCCACCACCTCGCCCACCGTGCCGCCACCCATCACCTGGCCCAGCGGCTGTGGCGCGGCGTAGCTCTTGGCGTCGTTCATGCGCCCGCGCATGTACGGGTCCAGGCTCAGGTAATGGTTGCGCACCAGCACCTGGCCTTCCTGCAGCGGCGGCGTTTCGCTGCTGACCAGGCGGAAATTGCTGGCCGTGGCTTCGCCCACAGGGCGGTTGTCGAGAATGATTTGCTGGTTGCTGGGCATGTGGGTCTCCTGAATGGCTGGTGGGTCGGCACTGGCGCCGGGGTCGGCTGGCCGCGGCACCTGCTCGGGTGCTGTGGTCAATCGGTGGATATCGGTGGCGGCTCACCACCGCTGACACTGCGCGGCCCGGTGGCCAGACGGCGCACATACTTGAAGGTACCCGTGGCGTGGGCACAGGCCCGGCCTTCGGCGTCGTAGATTGTGGCCTCGGTGAAGGCCATGGTGGCGGTGCGGTGCAGCAGATGGCCCTTGCCACTGAGCAGGGGCGGCTTGGCAGGCTGCATGAAACTGGTCTTCATTTCGATCGTGACCACGCCCATGTCCGGCTGCACGCTGCGCGCCGCCACCGCCATGGATACATCCAGCAGCGTCATCAGCGCCCCGCCATGCGTGACGTAGAACGAGTTCAGATGCTCCGGCTGCGGCCGGAAATCGATCTGCGAATACCCGCCCTCGAACAGCTCCAGCGTGAAGCCCAGGTGGCTGACGAACGGAATCTCGACGCCGAAGTTCATGAGGCGCAGCTCCCGAGCGGCGCCGGGCCGCCCCAAGGCGCGAGAGCCCCCGCGGGGCTGACGGCCGCGGCTCCGGGCCTGCCTGCGCAGGCACGGACGGACGGAAGAAGCGCTGCGTCTCGCAGCGACACGTCCAGCGCAGTACACGCAGTGACAAGCGTGGGGGTCATCTCAGCCGCCTGTGACGATGCTGACGCCACCATCGACAGCCATCCACTGGCCGGTGATGTGCTTGCCAGCGTCGGAGGCATACAGCAGGCACAGCCCCTTGAGGTCTTCGTCGTCACCCAGGCGCTGCAGCGGCGCATGGCTCTTGAGCTTGTCCTCGCCAATGCTCTGAAGCACACCAGCCGTCATCCGGCTGGGGAAGAAGCCCGGGCAGATGGCATTGACCGTGATGTTGTACTTGCCCCATTCGCCGGCCAGGGCCTGGGTGAAGGTGATGTTGGCGCCCTTGGAGGTGTTGTAGGCAATCATCATCAGGTCCGGCGGGTTGCCGCCCAGGCCGGCGATCGAGGCGATGTTGATGATGCGGCCGCTGCGCCGGGGAATCATGCTGTGCTTGGCCACATGCTGGCTCAGCAGGAAATAGCCGCGCACATTCAGGTTCATTACCTTGTCCCAGGCGGACACCGGGTAGTCTTCGGCCGGTGCACCCCAGGTGGCACCGGCATTGTTCACCAGGATGTCGATGTCGCCCATGCGTTGCAGGGTCTCGTCGCCCAGGCGCCGGATGTCTTCCTCCCGGGCGCAGTCGGCGGCGATCCAGCGGGCGTCGATGCCGGCGGCCTGCAATTCGGCCGCGGCCTGCTCCAGATCTTCGGCCTTGCGCGAGCTCAGCATGATGCGGGCGCCAGCCTCGCCCAGGGCATGCGCCATCTGCAGCCCCAGGCCACGCGAGCCACCGGTGACCAATGCGGTCTTGCCCGTGAGATCGAAAAGTTGTTGCACGGTACGGGTCATGAGGAATTCCTGGTGGTTCTGAATGGGTGGGGCTACGCGCGGCAGAAAACGGGACGCTACGGCCCTTCGTGCAAGCGCGAGCGGACGTAAATCAGCACCACGCCGATGGCAGCAACGATGCCGCCACCGATCATCCACCAATGTGCCGCCTCGTCACCGTGCTGCGCCATGAAGCCACCGAGCACCACGGCCAGCAGGCCCAGGTAGATCAGGGTCCAGACCAGGCGCTCCAGGCGCACCAGTTGG
>JANMKM010000710.1:0-2729 GCA_031372035.1 Rhodoferax sp.
CGAAGAATTCGTCGAGGATGGCGCGCGCCAGTTCGTGGGTGTTGGCGTCCATGGCGGTGACGCCTTCGGTGCGGTTGGGAATCGCGCCGGGCTTGAGGCGACCGCCGTGAGGCGAGGTAAAGACGACGGGAAGATCACCCGCGATGTATTCAACGTAGCGTGACGTTCCGAACGACGACGCCCCGGCCTTGGGCTCGGCGGCGGACACGAACGCGGTCAGAGCCAGCGCGATGAAGCCGGGGAAAAAACGGGGCATGGCAAACGATCAACTGCGCATCAATAATCGACGCACCCCTTCAATCGGCGTTCCGGCCACCGGAGTGAGTGCGAGCGGCGAGCGGGCGCCGATGGCCATCAAGCCGGCCGGATGTCCCACAGCTTCTTTGCACCCAGGACGGCATTGGGATAGGGGTCTCGGCCGCGCGAGCCGTTGTAGCGACCCAGGGCCATAAACAGATCACCTCTTTCGCGATCCAGATAGTGTCGCAGGATCACACAGCCAAAACGCAAATTGGTCTGCATGTGAAACAGCTTACCGGCGTCACCGTCGCCCAGCAGCCTGGTCCAGAACGGCATGACCTGCATGTAGCCGCGCGCCCCCACGCTGGACACAGCAAACTTGCGGAAATTGCTTTCGACCTGGATCAGACCCAGCACTAGCGCAGGGTCCAGACCAGCGCGCCGGCTTTCGTACCACAACGTCTGCAGGAACTCCTTGCGGATCTGCCATTCCGGCTTCTTCTTCTTCAGCCGCTCGCTCATTGCACCGAGCCAGCGCAAATAGGTCAGGCGGGATTCGGTGTCGACAAACTCCGGTATCGGTGGGGCACTGTTGGAAATGGCCGAACTCAGGGCGGTTCGAACAGAATCCATCAACGGCTCTTCGATTTGGGCACCGGCGCGAACCGCTCCTGTTCCATGCCACAGAAAGAATGCTACGAGCGCACTGCGCCGCGAAAAGCCGGTTGGACTGTAGCGCAACCCGCGCCAGTTCATGGCCCGAGTTTCGAAAGCACAAAGGCCAAAACGTCTGTCACCGCGACCCTGGTTGGTGTGTTGTCGCGCCGGTGCTGGTATTCAAACAAGCCTTCCTTGATGCCGCGATCCGATATGACAACGCGATGCGGTACGCCAATCAACTCCCAATCGGCAAACATCGCACCGGGCCGCTCCCCGCGATCATCCAGCAGCACGTCCACACCCGCAGCCAGCAACTCGGCGTAGAGCTGGTTTGAGGCTTCCTTCACCGGAGCGCTTCGATCGGCACCGATGGGACACACCACCAGCGTAAATGGCGCCAGCGCATCGGGCCAGATGATGCCGCGTTCATCATGGTTCTGTTCAATGGCTGCGGCTGGCAGACGCGTAATGCCGATCCCATAGCAACCCATCTCGAAGAAGCGCGGCTTCCCGAGTTCATCCAGAAACGTCGCATTCATGGGCTGGCTGTACTTGGTGCCGAGCACAAAAATGTGGCCAATCTCGATGCCTCTCTCAATACTCAAGTGACCGCAGCCATCGGGCGATGCATCGCCCTCCACAACATTGCGGATATCCGCCACCAAATCGGGGTCGGCGAGGTCCCGGCCCCAGTTCACGCCAGTCATGTGGAAGTCGGGCTCGTTGGCACCGCAAATCCAGTCGCTCATGACCGCAACTGCCCGATCAGCCACCACCCTGACAGCCCTCGTCAGGCCCACCGGTCCCAGGTATCCGGGCTTGCTGCCAAAGACGCTTTCAATTTCAGCCGTAGTCGCAAATCGAAACCCGGAATCCAACCCAGCCACCTTGCTCACTTTGATCTCGTTCATATCGTGATCGCCGCGGAGCAGCAGCAGCCAAATCTGCACCGCACTGGGCTGCCCCTGGGCATCCAACCGGTCTGTGGCCAACACCAGGGACTTCACCGTCTTTTGCAACGGCACGCCCAACAGCTGCGCTACGTCCGCGCAAGTGCTCTTGCCCGGGGTCGGCGTCTTGACGAGCAACTCCAGCGCGGTACCGCGATCCTGCTGTGGGGGCAGAGCCTCGGCCTTTTCCATGTTGGCGGCGTAGTCGCTCTGCGGGCAGTAGACGATGGCGTCCTCGCCTGTGGCGGCAATCACCTGGAACTCCTGGCTGACATCGCCACCGATGGCGCCACTGTCAGCTGCCACCGCCCGATAGCGCAAGCCGAACCTGTCAAAAATGGCCCGATAGGCCTTGGCCATCGCCTGGTAGCTGCGCTTGGCGCCCTCCAGGTCACGGTCGAAACTGTAAGCGTCCTTCATGATGAATTCGCGGCCGCGCATCAGGCCAAAGCGCGGGCGTCTTTCGTCCCGGAACTTGGTCTGAATCTGGTAGAGATTCTTTGGCAGCTGCTTGTAACTACGGAGCTCCTGGCGACCGATGTCGGTGATTACCTCTTCGCTGGTAGGCTGCACGACAAAGTCTCGGTCATGACGGTCCTTGATCCGCAGCAATTCAGGTCCATAGGCTTGAAACCGCCCGCTCTCCTGCCAAAGCTCCGCCGGTTGCACCACTGGCATCGCCAACTCGACAGCCCCGGCACGGTCCATCTCTTCGCGCACGATGGCTTCAACCTTCCGAATGACCCGCAGCCCCATTGGCATGAACGTGAAAATGCCGACGCCGAGCTTCTTGATCAACCCGGCGCGCATCATGAGCTTGTGACTCACGACTTCGGCATCTGCAGGGGCCTCTTTTTGCGTCGAAATGAAAAACTGGGA
>JANMKM010000714.1:0-2454 GCA_031372035.1 Rhodoferax sp.
TCGAATACGTGGCCGGTGGCACGCTCTCTAGCGTCATCAAGAAGCGTGGCGCGCTGCCGGTGAACGAAGCCGTGGCGCTGACGGTGGATGTGCTGGACGCACTGGTGCTGGCACACGCATCCGTCATCATCCACCGCGATCTCAAGCCGTCCAACGTGCTGGTCGACGCGCAGGGGCGGGCCAGGGTGATGGACTTCGGCATTGCAGCCCGGGTGCACAAGGCCGGCGTCCCGGGGGCGCCCGTTCCCAGTGGCGGCACACCTGGCTACATGTCGCCCGAAGCGGCGAGTGGCGCGGCACCTGCCGCCACCATGGACATTTTCTCGGCGGGTGTGGTACTGGCCGAGTTGCTCACGGGCAAACCGCTGGTGGCGGAACGTGACCCGTACCGCGCCATCTACCGCGTGCTGCATGAGCAGCTCAAATTGCCGGACGACATGAACCGGGAAGTGGACGACGGGCTGCGTGGCATCGTGATGCGCGCCCTGACACGTGAGCTCGGCCGGCGCCACCCGTCGGCCGAGGTGTTCCGCGACGAGCTCAAGAAGTGGCTTGCGCCGCGCCTGGGTTCGGGCCCCGCCGGCGCTACGGCTGGGCAGCCCGCCGCCAGTGGCAGCACCACGCTGGACTTCTTGTTGCGCCGGATGCGGCACAAGAGCGATTTCCCGGCTATGTCGGACGCGGTGGGGCGGATCCAGGGCATCGTCAGCTCTGACAAGGAAAGCGTCGGCAGCCTGACCAATGAAATCCTGAAGGACGTGGCGCTGACGAACAAGTTGCTGAGGCTGGTCAACAGCGCGCAGTTTGCCCGTGGCGGCGCGATCAGCACGGTGTCGCGCGCGGTCAGTCTGGTGGGCTTCAACGGCATTCGCAACATGGCTCTGAGCCTGGTGTTGCTGGAGCACATGCAGGACAAAGCCCATGCCAATTTGCTGCGCGAGGAGTTTTTGCGCTCGCTGATGGCCGGTTCGATCGCAGGCGAGCTGTGTCCGACAGCCAAGGACAGCGAAGAGGCGTTCATTGGCTCGATGTTCCAGAACCTGGGCCGGTTGCTGACCGAGTTCTACTTTCCGGACGAGGCCGCCACGATCCGTGGTCTGGTGCACGCCCAACCCCAGCCCGTGAGCGAGGCTGCCGCCTCCGGCACCGTGCTGGGCCTGAGCTTCGAGGACCTGGGTATCGGCGTGTCCAAGGCCTGGGGCCTGCCCGAAGGCATTCAGCGCTGCATGCGCCGTCCGCAAGGCGAACCGCCTGCGCGCCCCAGCCCGGACGCGGCGGAGCGCTTGCGCTGGATCACGGTGGTGGCCAACGATATATCCGACACTTTGCTGACGAGTGAGCCCAAGGATGCCGACGCCCACCTGGCGACTATGGCGCGGCGCTATTCCAAGGCTGTGGGCATCGGACCGGCCGAGATCCAGGCTGCCATCACCGTGGCGCGGACCAAGCTGATCGACCTGGCATCGGCCATGGACCTGTCGGTACGGCCGGGATCCAACGCGGCGCGCCTGCTGTTAGCCCCGCACGATGGGCAGGCGCCGGTCGCCGCAATGGTGGCCGACACCCTGGCTCCGCATGAATTGCATGCCACCGTACCGGCGGCAGGAACCGCGTTCACGCAGGCGCCTAAGGCGCAGGCGGCGGTTGCCGCACCACAGCGCCAGGTCAGCGAGGTGCTGGCCGCAGGCATTGCCGATATCACCAATGCGATGGTGGAGGAGTTCAAGCTGTCTGACATCCTGCGCATGATCCTGGAAACCATGTTCCGTGCAATGGACTTCCGTTACATCGTGTTTTGCATGCGCGACGCCCGCACCGAGACCCTGACGGGGCGCTTCGGCCTGGGCGTTGGCATCGAGAAGCTGGTGCCGGTTTTTCGCATACCGCTGAAGTCGGTCCAGCCGGACCTGTTCACCGCGGTCTGCCTCAAGGGCGCCGATACCATGATCAGTGATGCCACCGAGCCACGCCTGGCGCAGCGTTTGCCGGCCTGGTATCGCGCCAATGTCAATGCGCCGACCTTCCTTCTGTTGCCATTGCAGATCAAAGGTGCGCCTTTCGGTCTTATTTACGCTGACAAGGCCGAGGCCGGTGGCATGCAATTGGATGAAAAGGAACTGTCGCTGTTGCGCACCTTGCGCAACCAGGCCGTGATGGCATTCCGGCAGGCCGGTTGAGGCGCCGGTCCGGGTCGAGATTGGGTGCCACTCCCATGACGCAAACGCCTGGCCGGGGCCGCTGGCTGGGGCCGTGGTTGTGGCTGCTGTGCCTCTGGTCCGGCAGCGTCCTGGCTGCTGACCGGGTGCTGGACGTGACAACGATTGGCCAGGGCGGTATTTCCCTGACCGAATACTGTGCCGTGTTCGAGGATACCGGCGCTGCCATGCGGCTGGAGGACGTGCAAAAGCCCGAGACTGCGGCGCGCTTCCGTACCGGACAAGCGCATGGCGAAGC
>JANMKM010000731.1:0-5706 GCA_031372035.1 Rhodoferax sp.
ACTTCGCCAGCCTGCGCGCCACCATGGTCAAGTCCGGCATGATCTAGGCGCGGCGCGCGTCAGCCGTGCAGCCACCCCTCGCACCAGGGGTGGCTTTTTTGATTTTCCGTCGAACGAGGGCCAGAACATGACACAACAGCCTCCCTCCACGCTTATCCAGACCCTGATCGGGGTCGGGGTGCTGCTACTGGGCCTCGGCCTGGCGGCTGGTGCCGTCAGCATTCCATCAGCATCCGGCTACGCCGGGGTCGGACCCAACTTTCTGCCGTGGGTGGTGGCGATCTCGCTGGTGCTGTGCGGCGTGCTCATCATCCGCGAAGCCCGCACCGGCGGCTTTCGCGCCATGGACCCGCCCGGCGGTGACGATCGCGCCTACTGGCCGGGCTTCGCCTGGGTCTCGGCCGGTTTGCTGGCTAATGCCGCGCTGATCACCACCATCGGTTTCATCCTGAGCTGCACGCTGTGCTTCGTGCTGGCGGTGCAGGGGCTGCGTGGCGCTCAGGGCAAGGCCGAACTGCGGGGCGGGCTGCTGGCGCGCGATGTTTTTACCGGTGTCGCGATCTCGGCACCCGTGTACTGGATGTTCACGCAGTTTCTGGCAATCAATCTGCCAGGCCTCACCGCGACTGGGTGGCTGTGATGGAAATCTGGACCCAACTGCTGCATGGTTTCGCACTGGCCACCACACCGGTGAATCTGATGTGGGCCTTCGTTGGCTGCGCTCTGGGTACCGCTATTGGCGTGCTGCCAGGCATCGGCCCGGCGGTGGCGGTAGCGATGCTGCTGCCGATTACGGTCAAGGTTGAGGCCACGGCTTCGATGATCTTCTTTGCCGGCATCTACTACGGTGCCATGTACGGCGGCTCCACCACCTCGATCCTGCTCAACACCCCGGGTGAGACCGCGAGCATGGTGACAGCGATGGAGGGCAACAAGATGGCCAAGAGCGGCCGCGCCGGCGCCGCCCTGGCCACCGCCGCAATCGGCTCCTTCGTTGCCGGCACCATTGCAACGGTGCTGGTTACCTTGTTTGCACCCTTTGTGGCCGATTTCGCCGTCAAGCTCGGGCCGCCCGAATATTTCATGCTGATGGTGCTGGCCTTCACCACGGTCAGCGCGGTGATGGGCAAGAGCACGCTGCGTGGCATGACGGGTCTGCTGATCGGTCTGGCTACCGGCCTGATCGGGCTCGACCAGATCACAGGCCAGGCGCGCTACACCGCCGGTGTGCCGGAACTGCTGGACGGCATTGAGATCGTGCTGGTGGCAGTGGGTCTGTTTGCCGTGGGGGAAGCGATGTACGCCGTGCTGTTCGAGGGCAAGGTGGACCAGACCCAGAACAAGATGAGCCGGGTCCACATGACGCGCGATGACTGGCGCCGCTCCTGGCCGGCCTGGCTGCGTGGCACCGCCATCGGATTCCCCTTCGGCACCATTCCTGCGGGCGGCACCGAGATTCCCACCTTCCTGAGCTATGCCGCGGAGAAGAACCTGGCCAAGGATGCGTCCGAGTTCGGCACCAAGGGCGCCATCGAAGGCGTGGCCGGGCCCGAGGCCGCGAACAATGCCACCGTGACCGCTGCGCTGATCCCGCTGCTGACGTTGGGCATTCCCACCTCCAACACCACCGCCATCCTGCTCGGCGCGTTCCAGAATTACGGCATCCAGCCCGGGCCGCAGCTGTTCACCACCTCGTCGGCGCTGGTCTGGGCGCTGATCGCATCGCTTTACATCGGCAACGTGATGCTGCTGATCCTGAACCTGCCGCTGGTGGGCCTGTGGGTGAAGCTGCTCAAGATCCCGAAGCCGCAGTTGTATGCCGGCATCCTGATCTTCGCCACCGTTGGCGTCTACGGCATGCGCCAGAGCGCTTTTGACTTGGTACTGCTGTATGGCATCGGCGTGCTGGGCGTGGTGATGCGCCGCTATGACTTCCCGACCGCGCCTGTGATCGTGGGCATGATCCTGGGGCCGCTGGCCGAGGCGCAAATGCGCAACGCCCTGTCGATTGGCGAGGGCCACTGGGGCATCTTTTTCGAGCGCCCGATGTCGCTGGGCCTGATCATCATTGTGGTGCTGGTACTGCTGTTGCCGCGATTGACCCGCCTGTGGTACGGCTGGAAGCGCGCCAACGCCTGACCCTGGCGAACTTGGGACCGGGTTTCGCATTCAGGACAACATGATTCGCGCAGGGAGGTGAGCTTCCTCCAAGTGCTAATTTGCCCTCAAGTTCGCCGTGACCAAGTTCGCCGGGCTGATGCCGGGGCCTATCATTGCCACATGCCGTTGTGGCATCCGAAACGAAGAGGCCCCGCATGAAACGTAGACACATTCTCCAAGCTGGCAGTGCCACCCTGCTGCCGGCCGCGCTCTATGCCCAGGACAAGTACCCGAGCAAGAACCTGACCTGGATCTGCCCCTATGCCGCCGGCGGCAATGCCGACAGCCGCTCACGCCAGGTGGCCAAGGTGATGAGTACGATCCTGGGGCAGCCGATCATCATTGACAACAAGGCCGGTGCCGGCGGCAACATCGGCACCGAGGCCATAGCCCGGGCCAAGCCCGATGGCTATGTTGTGGGCATGGGCAACTTTGCGCCACTCGCAGTCAACCATGCGCTGTTCAAGAAGCTCAATTTCGACCCCTTTACCGACATCACGCCCATCACCCTGATCGAGCGCGGCCCGCTGATCCTGATGGTGCGCGCCGATTCGCCTTACAAATCGGTCAAGGATGTGGTTGCTGCTGCCAAGGCTGCGCCGGGCAAGTTGAGTTACGCCTCCGGTGGTATTGGCGGCTCGCACCACCTCAGCGGAGCGCTGTTTGAGCACGCCGCCAACATCGACCTGATCCATGCGCCGTACAAGAGCGGCTCGGCTGGCGCCAACGACCTGATGGGTGGCCAGGTGCAGATGATGTTCGAGCAGATGTATGCCGCCATGCCATCCATCAAAGGTGGGCGTCTGCGCGCCCTGGCCATCACCAGCAAGACCCGGTCGCCGCTGGCACCGGAGATTCCGACGATGGGCGAGCAGGGCTTCCCGGAAGTGGAGGTGCTGAACTGGCAGGGCCTGGTGGGGCCGAAGGGCGTGCCCGCCGATATTGTCAAGATCCTGAACCAGGCGTGCAACAAGGCACTGCAGGACCCGGATGTGCGCGAGAAGATGCTCAGCCAGGGCAACGAGATCGGCGGCGGTACGCCCGAACAGTTTGCCGCGTTGATCAAGTCCGAAGCGCCACGTTGGGGCAAGGTGGTGCGCGACGCGAAGATCGAGCCCGAATAGGCGCCGACAGACCGTCTTGTGCCGGTGCCGGTTGCGCCGCCACCGGACCGCATCTGTGCCGCTGCCGGCGGTGAAGGATTACCATCCCGCCATGCCGGCCGCAGACCCCGCTCCACTACCGCTGCCCCTGGACGCCCAGGGCATTCTGGAGCTGGCCGCGCGCTCCATGTTCTCGCTGTTTTCCAGCATCAGCCAGGGCATGTTCCTGGTGGACAGCAGCGGCCGCATTGTCTGGGTGAACGAGGGTTACCAGCGCTTTCTGCCGGCCCTGGGCTACAGCTCGCTCGACCAGTTCGAGGGCCATCTGGTGGAGGAGGTGATTCCCAATACCCAGATGCGCCGCGTTTTGGAAACCGGCGAGCCGATCCTGATTGACCTGCTGACCAACCGCGCCGGCACTTTCGTGGTCAGCCGGCTGCCGCTGCGCGACGATGCCAACGCGGTCATTGGCGCCATCGGCATCGTGCTGTTCGACCACCCCGAGACCACGCTGCAGCCGCTGATCGAGAAGTTCTCATTGCTGCAGCGCGACCTCGACGACGCCCGGCGCGAACTTGCCAGCCAGCGCAACAACCCGCTGTTCAACACGGTCCATGGCCAGCGCCGGGCCAAGTACACCTTTGCCAGCTTCATCGGTACCAGCGCTGCCGCGGTCGAGATCAAGCGCCAGGCACGGCGCGCAGCGCAGTCCTCGTCACCGGTGCTGTTGCTGGGCGAGACCGGTACCGGCAAGGAACTGCTGGCGCACGCGATCCATGCTGCGTCCAGCCGTGCCAGCGGGCCGCTGGTGAGCATCAATATCGCGGCCGTGCCCGATACCCTGCTGGAGGCCGAGTTCTTTGGTGTGGCGCCCGGCGCCTTCACTGGCGCCGAGCGCAAGGGCCGCGAAGGCAAGTTCAAGCTGGCCGACGGCGGCACCCTGTTTCTCGATGAAATCGGCGACATGCCCATGGGCCTGCAGGCCAAGCTGCTGCGGGCGCTGCAGGAGGGCGAGATCGAGCCGCTGGGCTCCAACAAGCTGGTCCCCTTTGACGCCCGGCTGATCGCCGCCACCTCGCGCGACCTGATCGCGCTGGTGCGTGAGGGCCGCTTTCGCGAAGACCTGTACTACCGGCTCAACGTGTTGCCGTTGCGGGTGCCGCCGCTGCGCGAGCGCCGCTCCGACATTGCGCCGCTGGTGGAGGTGTTGGTGGAAGACATCGCGCTGCGCAGCGGTACGGCCCAGCCGGAACTGCTGCCCGACGCCATTGCGCTGCTGACAGCGCAGGCCTGGCGCGGCAATATCCGCGAGCTGCGCAATGTGCTGGAGCAGGCCGCCATGCGCAGTGACTCGCAGCGCATCGATGCCGCGCAATTGGAACGGCTGCTGCGAGAAGCCGGTGTCGAGCATGTGGCGCCGGTGCTGGTCGCGCCCGTATCCGGCGCCACCGCATCGCCGGAGAGTGCCTTGTTGCGGCCCCTGCATGAGCAGATTGCTGAACTTGAACAGCGGGCGATCGCAGCCGCCATGGCCCGGACCCAGGGCAACAAGCTGGCGGCGTCTCGGCTGCTGGGGGTGTCACGCGCGACGTTGTACGAACGTCTGGAAAACCCTGAGAAGAATCGAGACAGTTGACTGAAAATAAGACATTTTAATTGTCTGAAATATATGCAAAGACGCCCAATTCAGGTGCGTTGATCCAATAAAATCAAAGGCTTAGGTATTGGCACGGACTGTGCAATATTCAGTCAATCAAAAGGAGACTCTCATGCTTCGTCGCAATCTTGTGGCCTTGGCCACTTTGGCCGCCTGCCTGGCCGCGCCCGCCGCGCTGGCCCAGTCCGGCGAAATCCGCATCGCCCACGTCTACAGCAAGACCGGCCCGCTGGAGGCCTATGGCAAGCAGACCGCCACCGGCTTCATGATGGGGCTGGACTATGCCACCGGCGGCACCATGATGGTCGCCGGCAAGAAGCTGGTGATCATCGAGAAGGATGACCAGGGCAAGCCCGATCTGGGCAAGTCGCTGCTGGCAACCAGCTATTCGGACGACAAGGCGGATCTGGCCGTTGGGCCTACCTCATCGGGCGTGGCACTGGCGATGCTGCCGGTGGCCGAGGAATACAAGAAGATCCTGCTGGTGGAGCCGGCCGTGGCCGACTCGATCACCGGCGAGAAGTGGAACAAGTACATCTTCCGCACCGGCCGCAACAGCTCGCAGGACGCGATCTCCAACGCGGTGGCGCTGGACAAGGCCGGTGTCAGCATCGCCACCCTGGCGCAGGACTACGCCTTCGGCCGCGACGGCGTCAAGGCGTTCAAGGAAGCGCTCAAGAAGTCGAAGGTGGTGCACGAGGAGTACCTGCCGCAGAACGCCACCGACATCACCGCCGCGGCGCAGCGCATCTTCGACAAGTTGAAGGGCCAGCCGGGCAAGAAGGT
>JANMKM010000743.1:0-5501 GCA_031372035.1 Rhodoferax sp.
AAATTGGATATGCCAATGCACTCTCATTGCAATGTGGTACATGAGAAATACAGCTTTACTTATTGATTTATATTGATTTATTTCAAAACAATTGAATCTCGCTGCTGCCCATCCAGCCATTGGCGCAAACATCAGCCATCCATTCGGGCTTCAATTGCCGCGTGCCAGTTCACGCATCCGTTCATTGAAGTAGCTATCAACCGTGTAGCGATCTGACAACACGATTTCACGCCGGGGATGCAGGAACAGCGGCATGGAGATGCGCGACTTGTAACGTCCTTCACCAGTTGGGTTGAGAACGCGGTGCACCGTGGACGGGTAGTGGTGGCCCGAAGCTTCTTCCAGCATGTCGCCGATGTTGACGATCAGCAAGCCAAAGTCACAGGGCACGTCGTACCACTGCTTGTCTCGGCCCAGCACCTGCAGGCCTGGCTCGGTGGCTGCCGGCAGAATGGTCAGCAGGTTGATATCGCCGTGCGGCGCGGCACGTACTGCACCGGGTTCTTCGTCGCCGCGAAGTGGTGGGTAGTGCAAGACCCGCAACAACGTGTGCTCGCAATCCTCGATCATTTGGGGCAGGGGCATGGCGTAGCGTTGGCGTATCTCCGGGGGCGAGTTGTCCTCCACCCAATGCAGCAGTTCTGCAGCCAGGGCGCTGCCGGCTTGGTAGTAGCGCCTGGCGGCATCTGACACCTCGGCTGGATAGCGGCCCCAAGGGTAGATGTGGAAGAACTCCTTCAGATCGCGCTGGGTGTGGTTCTTGGCAGTTTCGGAGACTGCGGGTGAGAAGTAACCGTCCAGTCGCTTGCTGTCATAGGGGTACTTGTGCTTCGCTTCCGTACCAAAGAAGTCGAGCCATTCGGCATAGATGCCGTCGACCAGCTGCTGGTCCAGGGGATGGTTGGCGAGCACGCCAAATCCGGTCTCGTGCAGGCTGCTGCAAAAGGCTCGGGCGGCGGCGGGGTTGCGGTAGTCGACGACGGGAAATTTCATGGTGTTCCTTGTGCGCACCGGCACAGTCGGTAGGCCTGGCGTGTTTACAGCCAGTCGCCCATCAGCGCGGCTTCGAAGACACGATTGCAGGCCTCGGCCTGAACCTGCATGCAGACTTGGATCAGCGGACGCTCCGGGCCCCAGCCAACCTGGGCATAGTCAATAAAGTCCTTGCGGTTCATCATGGTCTGCCCCTGCGCCAACCCTTCCGTGGCGACCCTGATGCGACCGCTCTCCAGCGTGAACAACTCCGGGTTGACCAGGTAGATAAAGGCCAGCACGTCATGGCCGAAGCAGCCATGGATCTGGGCCACATGGGGGTACAGGTCGCTGTAGAAGCCGGCATAGAAGTCCACTGCGTGCAACAGGGTGTCGGTGGCGACATGCCGCTGCTTCTCAGCGATCTTGCGGAACAACGCGACCGGCATGATCACCCGGTGGGTCACGTCCAGACCGACCATGGTGAGCTTCCAACCAGCACCAAACACGTGGTCGGCAGCATGCGGATCGTTCCAGATATTGGCCTCGGCCACCGGCGACACATTGCCCGGCTCAAGCACGGTGCCGCCCATGATGACGACTTCGCGCAGCAGGCTGGGCAGCGTCGGCTCCAGCTTGAGCGCCAATGCCAGGTTGCCCAATGGTCCCACGGCCACCAGCACGATCTCGCCGGGATGGGCGCGCGCCATATCGACGATGAACTGAGCTGACGAGCGCGGGTCGCGTTGCGCCGTCACGGCCTCGCGCTGAGCGAGGTTGCCCAGGCCGTCGGCACCGTGGATCCATGCTGGCGGCGCCTCGCCCGGCTTGCTCCAGGGGGTCTGGACACCCTGGGTCACCGGTATCGTCTTGCCAGCAATCGATGTCAGGTAGAGCGCATTGACCGTCGCCTGCTCCACCGTGACATTGCCGAATGTGGTGGTGATGCCCACGACGTCGATGGCGGGATGCGCCAGCGCGAAGTACAGGGCCATGGCGTCGTCCACGCCGGGGTCGGTGTCATAAATGACTTTGGTCTTCTGGTTCATGGAATCGGAGTGTGCAGGGAGATTCCTGGTTGGATGCTGTCGGGCGCCTGCGACAGCCTAGTTTCAGGCACCTTGCTCGCAATAGCGCTGGAGTTCCATGACGCGGTTGTCGGCGGGCAGTGGCGGCTGGGACATCAGCAGCGTGTCGATTTCAGTCGCGCGCGGTATGCTGCTCTGGGCGCCCAGCCGGGTGCAGGCCAGGGCACCGGCCGCTGCGGCCCGACGCATGCCTTGGGCCAAACTCTGCTGCCCCGCTAGCGCCGCTGCCAAAACGCCGCAAAAGGTGTCGCCTGCTGCCGTGGTGTCGACGGCTACTACCGCGAAGCCGGGTTGAAACAGGGCATGACCAGAACCAATGGCGCAGCAGCCGCGTTCGCCCAAGGTCACGACCGTGCATGCTGCCGGCAAGCTGCGCATGCGTTGCAGGATGCTGCCCCCAGACCCGGCCAGAGTTGCGAGTTCGCCCTCGTTGACGATCAGCACGTCCACCAGGGCCAGCAGCTCCGGAGCCAGTGACTGAGCCGGGGCCGCGTTGAGCACGACCTGCACGCCGTGCGCGCGGGCCGCCGTCGCATAGGCTGCAACGCTGGCCAACGGCGTCTCCAGCTGCATCAACAGGTGGCTGATACCGTCGAGCGCCGGCAGGTCGTCCGGCCCCAGCAGCAGATTGGCCCCGGGGGCCACAGTGATCGCGTTTTCGGCCGCGTCCGATACGCAGATGAATGCGGTACCCGTGGGCTGCGCCTTGCTGCGCAGCACATGCAAGCGCACGCCAGCGGCGAGCAGCGAGGCTTCCAGCGGCGCGGCGAAGCTGTCATGGCCCAGTGCCAGCAACATGGCGGTTGGCGTGCCTCCGCCCCGGGCACAGGCAATGGCCTGGTTCGCGCCCTTGCCGCCGGGGAAGGTCTGAAAGTCCTGCCCAAGCACGGTTTCGCCGGGCGCCGGAATATGCGGTGCGCGCACGACAAAGTCGAGATTGGCCGATCCTGCGACAAGAATCATGAGGGGCTATCGGGGAAATCAGCGCGATTTTACGAAGGGCACACCAATGGCCTTGGGCGCCACGGAACGGGCCATGAAACCGGCCAGGATGATGACCGTGAACACATAGGGCAGCATCTGGATCAGTGAGCCCGGCACCTTGCCAATCAGCGGAAACACCACGCCTTCAGCCTGGATCTGCAAGGCACTGAAGAAGGCAAACATCAGGCAGCCCAGCGCCGTGTGCAGCGGCCGCCAGCTGCCGAACACCAACGCAGCCAGGGCCAGGAAGCCATTGCCTGCCGACATGTCGCGCAGGAAGAAGCCGCTTTGCACGATCGCCAGGTAGCTGCCGGACAAGGCACACAGCACGCCACCACACAACAGCGCCGCATAGCGGACGCCGGCTACGCTGACGCCGGCGGTATCGGCGGCATGTGGGTTCTCGCCCACGGCCCGCAACCGCAGGCCGAAACGGGTGTGGTTGATCAGCCAGTGCACCAGCGGTATCAGGGCAAAGGCCAGGTAGGTCAGCAGGGTGTGACCGCCCAGCAGCTTGCCCCAGAGCCAGCCCAACAGCGGAACGCCGGCAAGGCTCTGGGCACCTGGCAACTCCAGCGCGGCAAAGCGCCACTGGTCCAGCCCTGGCGTGCGGCCGCCGAGCTGAAAAAAGTACTGGGCCAGCACGAAAGTCAGGCCACTGACCGAGATATTGATCGCCATGCCGGAAATCAGCTGGTTGCCGCGCTGGCTGATGCTGACGAATCCATGCAGCAGAGCCAGCACGCAGGACACGAAGATGGCGGCCAGCACACCGATCCAGGGGTTCTGTGTGGCGTAGGCCACAGCGGCCGCGGTGAAGGCACTGGCCAGGATCTTGCCCTCCAGGCTGATATCCACCACACCCGAACGCTCGGCAAACAGGCCACCGAGTGCCGCAAAGATGAGCACCGGAACGCTGCGCACCATCGCCACCAGGATGCTGGAGAGTTGGATGTCGTCCATGGTGGTGATGCTTGCGTTCAGGCGCGCCGAAGGCGACCCAGCAGCGCGGACAGGGCCGGGGCATACAGGTTTTCCAGGGCGCCGCAGAACAGGATGATCAGGCCCTGGATGAAGATGAAGGTCTCGGGCGGGATATTCGGCTTTTCCAGCGACAGGTCAAATCCGCCCTGGATCAGGCCACCGAACAGCACCGCTGACAGCAGGATACCCACAGGATGGCTGCGGCCCATCAAGGCCACAGCAATTCCGATGAAGCCGAAGCCGGACGGGAAGTTCAGTGTCAGGTAGTGGCCCGAGCCCATCTCGCTGTTGATCGCTGCCAGACCGGCCAGGGCACCGGAAATCATCATCGCACCCACAATGCTGCCTTTTACCGAAACACCGGCGTAGTGGGCGGCGCCCGGGTTCAGGCCGAAGGCGCGCAGGCCATAGCCCCAGGGTGTGCGCCACACCGCCAGCGCATACAGCATCAGGGCCACCAATGCCAGCAGGAAGCTGATGTTGAGCGGGGTCTGGCCCAGACCCGGCAGCCAGTCGGTAAGGCGGGGCAGCCAGGCGCTGGGCGCGAACGGCCGGCTGGAGGTGGCCTGCTGGCCCTCGGGCACGAGATGGCTGACGATGATGTAGTTCATCACCGACGCGGCAATGAAATTGAACATGATCGTGGTGACCACGATGTGGCTGCCGCGCTTGGCCTGCAGGTAGGCCGGAATGAAAGCCCAGGCTGCGCCAAAGAGCGCGGCGGCGAGCACCGCCAGCGGAATCATCAGCCAAGGGCCGAGCGCGTTGTCCAGGCTCAGGATGACAACTGTGAGGCCCAGGCCGCCGATGTACATCTGGCCCTCGCCACCAATATTGAAGAGCCCGGCCTGCAGCGCGATGGCCACCGCAAGGCCGGTGAAGATGAAGGTGCTGGCGTAGTACAGCGTATAGCCCAGACCCTCGGTATTGAGGAAAGCGCTTTTGACCAGGATCTTCAGCGATTCGATCGGTGGCTCACCGAGCAACATGATCACCAGACCCGCTACCAGCAGAGCTGACAGCAGATTGAGCAGCGGCAGCACCAGATCGGTGGCCCAGCTCGGCAGCGGCTGGCCGTTCATGCGCCGGCCCTCATCCGGAGCGCCATGGCTTGAGCCGCATAGCGACAGCTCATGCTGCCAACTCCGGCACCGCCTGCTGCACGCCGCCCATCATCAGGCCCACCCGTATGGTGTCGAAGTCGTCATGGCTCAGCTCACCGGTGATGCGCCCGCCGCACATCACCAGGATCCGATCGGCCAAGGCCCGGATCTCCTCCAGTTCCACCGACACCAGCACGATGGCGATGCCCTGGTCGCGCAGCGCCAGCAGGCGCCGGTGGATGGTCTCGATCGAGCCGATATCGACGCCGCGCGTTGGCTGCCCAACCAGGATCAGCTTCGGTGCGCTGGCGATTTCCCGGCCCAGTACGACCTTCTGCTGGTTGCCACCGGACAGCAGTCCGGTACGCAA
>JANMKM010000009.1:0-15726 GCA_031372035.1 Rhodoferax sp.
TGCGGTTGGCCGGAATGCCGCCCACGCTCATGCCGCCGAAACCGACGCCGTGGTAGCCCTTCTCGCGCCCGATGAAGACATTGCGATGCCCTTCACCGCGCGCGCGGTGGTAGGCCAGCGCCACCTTGAGCGAGGTATCTGCCGCCTCCGAGCCGGAGTTGCAAAACAGCACCTTGTTCAGGTCGCCCGGCGCCATGGCTGCAATCATCTCGGCGGCGATGAAGGCCTTGTCGTTGCTGGCCTGGAAGGCCGTGGCGTAGTCCAGGGTATCGAGCTGCAGCTTGATGGCCTCGTTGATCTGCCGACGGTTATGGCCGGCGCCGACACACCACAGGCTGGAGATACCGTCGATCACCTTGCGCCCGTCGTGGGTGGTGAAGTTCATGCCGTCGGCGGCCACGAAGACCCGCGGGTCCTTCTTGAAACTGCGGTTCGGCGTGAAGGGCAACCAGTGGTTGTCCATGTTGAAGTCGTGATATGCCATGGCGTGCTCCTGCTCTGTTGCGATCAGAAGTGGGATTCTGGCACCAAATGGATGCGCTCATGCTGATCGCGGTCTGCTGCGACAATCCAGCCGCCATGCCGAGCAACTACATCCTCACCCTGTCCTGTCCAGATCGCCTGGGGCTGGTTCATGCCGTCTCCGGCTTCCTGCTGGAGCACGGCGGCAACATCGAGGAAGCGGCGCAGTACAACGACCATGCCACCGGCTTGTTCTTCATGCGGTTGCAGTTCGCCTGCACCGACTGCTCCCTGGTCGAACTGCGCGCGCTGATGCAGCCTTTCGCCCATGGTCTGGGCATGGACTGGCACCTGCACGCCAGCGCCGAGCCGATGCGCACCGTGATCATGGTCAGCCGCGAGGGCCACTGCCTCAACGACCTGCTGTTCCGCTGGAAGAGCGGCCTGCTGCCGCTGGACATCCGCGCCATCATCTCCAACCACCGCGAGTTCTACCAGCTGGCTGCCAGCTACAACGTGCCGTTCCACCACATCCCGGTGAGCGCCGCCACCCGTGCGGCGGGCGAGGGCCGGCAGCTGGAGGTCATTGAAGCCGAGCAGGCCGAACTGGTGGTGCTGGCGCGTTACATGCAGATCCTCAGCGACAGCATGTGCCAGCGACTCTCCGGGCGCACCATCAACATCCACCACTCCTTCCTGCCCAGCTTCAAGGGCGCCAAGCCCTACTGGCAGGCGCACGAGCGCGGTGTCAAGCTGATCGGGGCCACGGCCCACTACGTCACGGCGGACCTGGACGAAGGCCCGATCATCGAGCAGGACGTGACCCGGGTGGACCACAGCCGCTCGGTGGAAGACCTGACGGCTCTGGGCCGCGACACCGAAAGCCAGGTGCTGGCCCGCGCTGTCAAGTGGCATGGCGAGCACCGCGTGCTGCTCAACGGTCACAAGACCGTGGTGTTTCGCTAGAGGGAGACCGGAGTGTCGCCATACGCGCCCGCTGCGGAACACACCCGGCGGGTGCGGGTGATGGTGGTGGCCAGCAGTCTGCTGCTGATCGTGATCGGCATCGCCTGGACGCTGTTCTTCGCTGCCCGCAGCGACTGGATCGTGGTGGCGTCGGAGGTTGTGGTCGTGGTCGGCGCCATGGCGGCCCTGCTGGCAGCGCGCACCCGGCTGCGCGTAGCCGCCATTGTGCTGATCATCAGCATGTTCATCCGGCTGGTGGGCTTCGCCAGCTTTCTGGACCTGCCCAGCGAGCAGATTCCACGCTCCGCCCACCACTTCCTGATCCCGCTGGCACTGGCGTCCTACCTGATGCTGCGGGGCGAAAACATCTGGCTGCGCCACGGCATGCCACTGGCCTGCCTGGCGGGTGTGGTGTTCTTTGCCAGCAGCAACTTCGGCGTCACCACCCGCTTTGCGGTGCCGGATGCGGTGCGTGGTCCCGGTACGTGGATCAACAACATCTCGGCCATGGGCATCCTGTACCTGTTGCTGCATATCCTGATGGGCGACATCGACCGGATGGAGCAGGCGCTGCGTCGCTGGGCAGGAGCCATTGGCGGCTGGATGCACCGGGTCGGCGGCTCCTCGCCGGCAACGGCACGCGGCGTGGCCCAGGTGCAGGAACTGGTCAGCGCCCCTGCCGACCCCACGCCAACGCCAACGCTGTCCAGCCTGCCTACTGCGGCCACAGACCAGGAGCGGGTGCGTCTGATGGGTGCCCTCGGCAGTTGCCTGTTGGTCGGCCTGGGCGTCGGTTTTGGCCTGTTCTACGCCCTGCGTGGCCAGTGGACGCTGGTATTGCTCAACCTTCTGTTGCTGCTGCTGGGCCTGACCGCCGCCCGAATGCTGCTACAACTGGAACGCGTGCGCCTGGCTGCCATCGGGCTGGTGCTGGCCCTGTTCCTGATCTTTCTGGTGATCGCCACGATGTTCGAGATCCCGGCCGACCAGGTGTCACGCTCGGCCCACTACTACTTCCCCGCATTGGCCGTCGCAGCCTGCTTCGTGCTGCGCTCTGAGGACAGCTGGCTCCAGCACGCGCTGCCCCTGGCCTGCCTGGCCGCCTTCGTCTGCCTGGCCAGCAGCAAGGCCAGCTTCACGTTGGGCGTTGTCGCCGTGGACCACCGGCCTTCGCCCTGGAACGTCAGCGCCATCGCTCTGGCAGCGTTCTACCTGCTGGTGCACATCTGCGCCGGCGACATCCGACAACTGCACGGCTGGCTGCAGCGTGCCGCCCGGCGGCTGCGGCGCGGCACTCAGGCCACCATCGGCTCGCCCAGCTGAACTGCACCACCCGGCTGCCAGCCGGAGTTGAACGGCGGCAGCCCAGGGCCAAACAGCAACACCACCGTGGAGCCCAGCAGGAAGCGACCCATCTCCTGTCCCTGGGCGTAGTGCAGATCAGGATTCTGGTACTGCCATTCGCGCGTGGCGGCCGTGCGCGGAGGGTTGACCACGCCGTGCCAGACCGTGGCCATGCTGCCAACAATGGTGGCACCCACCAGCACCAGCACGAATGGCCCGGCATCGGCCTCGAACACGCACACCACCCGCTCGTTGCGGGCAAACAGGCCTGGTACACCACGCGCCGTGACCGGGTTGACCGAGAACAGAGCGCCCGGAACATACACCATGCGGGTCAGGCGGCCGGCGCAGGGCATGTGGATGCGGTGGTAGTCGCGCGGGCTGAGATACAGCGTGGCGAAACTGCCGTTGCGGAACTGCTCTGCCAGCGTCGCGTCGCCGCCCACCAGCGCCCGGGTGGTGTAGTGGTGGCCCTTGGCCTGGAAAATCCGGTCTTCGTCAATGGCACCAAACTGGCTGATGGCGCCATCCACCGGACACACCAGGCGCGCCGGCGCCAGCGGCCGGGCGCCTGGCTTCAAGGCCCGGGTGAAGAAGTCATTGAAGGTGGCATAGCTGCCGATGTCCGGGTCCGCGGCCTCATCCATATTGACCTGGTAGCGCTGCACAAACCAGCGGATCAGACGCGTGGTCAGCACGCCCCCATGCGCGCCGGCGATCCTGCCGCCGAACGCTGTCAAGGCCTGCTTGGGCAGCAAGTACTGGGGCAGGACGGCAGAGAATTCAGACACGCAGAGTTTCCGGTGAACAGGGAATGGCGGCAGTTTAAGGGAAGCCGGTCGCATCAAGCGTCCCGCTGGCGTACAGTGCGTTCTGAGCCGCCCACAGATCCACCATGAACGCCCGCACCGAGATCGAACCGGAACAGCTGCTGCAGGACGCGCAAGCCCAGGCCCGCGTGATCGATGCGCTGGAGAGTTGTCTGCCGCGCCACGCCCTGCTCTGGCACAAGGAAGACACCGTAGCCTACGAGTGCGACGGCCTTACCGCCTACCGCCAGCGCCCCCTGGCGGTAGTCTTGCCCGAAACCTATGCCCAGGTGCAGGAGGTGCTGCGCATCTGCCATGCGCTGGGGGTACCGGTGGTGGCACGCGGCGCCGGTACCGGCCTGTCGGGTGGAGCCATGCCGCACCCCCTGGGCGTGACGCTGTCGCTGGCCCGCTTCAACCGCATCCTTGACATCGACGCGGCCAGCCGCACGGCGCGGGTACAGGCCGGCGTGCGCAACCTGGCGATCAGCGAGGCGGCGGCAAGCCTGGGCCTGTATTACGCGCCCGACCCCTCCAGCCAGATCGCCTGCACCATCGGCGGCAATGTGGCCGAGAACTCGGGTGGCGTGCATTGCCTGAAGTACGGCATGACGCTGCACAACGTGCTCAAGGTCAGCGGCTTCACCATCACCGGTGAGGCCGTCACTTTTGGCTCGGATGCACTCGACAGCAGCGGCTACGACCTGCTGAGCCTGGTCATCGGCAGCGAGGGCATGCTGGCCATCACCACCGAGGTCACGGTCCGACTGCTGCCGAAACCGGCACTGGCGCGCTGCATCATGGCCAGCTTTGACGACATCAGCAAGGCCGGTGAGGCCGTGGCTGCGGTCATCGCCGCCGGCATCACGCCGGCCGGGCTGGAAATGATGGACCAACCCATGACCGCGGCCGTGGAGAGTTTTGTCCACGCCGGCTATGACCTGCAGGCGGCCGCGATCCTGCTGTGCGAGAGCGACGGCACGCCCGAGGAGGTGCAGGAGGAGATCGGCCGCATGGTGGAGGTGCTCAGCGCCAGCGGCGCCAGTGCCATCGCGGTCAGCCGCGACGAGGCCGAGCGCCTGCGTTTCTGGAGCGGGCGCAAGAATGCGTTTCCGGCCAGCGGCCGCATCAGCCCCGACTACATGTGCATGGACTCAACCATACCGCGCAAGCGCCTGGCCGACATCCTGCTGGCGATCCGCGAGATGGAGCAGAAGTACGGGCTGCGTTGCGCCAACGTGTTCCATGCCGGCGACGGCAACCTGCACCCACTGATCCTGTTTGATGCCAACGACGCCGACCAGCTGCGCCGCTGTGAACTGTTTGGCGCCGAGATCCTGGAAACCAGCGTGGCCATGGGCGGCACGGTCACGGGCGAGCATGGCGTAGGTGTGGAAAAGCTCAACTCGATGTGCGTGCAGTTCTCGGCAGGTGAAAACGAACTGATGTTCGGCGTCAAGCGGGCCTTCGATGCCAAGGGTTTGCTCAATCCCGGCAAGGTCATTCCAACCCTGCAACGCTGCGCCGAATACGGCAAGATGCTGGTGCGCGGCGGCGCCTTGCCGCACCCGGAACTGCCGCGCTTCTAGTGGCGCAGCGCGCGCCGGCCGCTAGCGCAGGCTGGCGAGCTGGCTGTCGCGCAGTTCGCGCGAGGACGCGCCGCTCATCACGTAGATGGCGAACATCCAGACACACAGCCCGTCAATGAACAGCACCGGGCGGAACACCGACAACACCGGGTCGTTCCAGACCAGAACAATCATCACCATCATGCCCATCTTTTCCACGGCCGCCGCGATCACCACACCCCGGCGCATGTAGGGATGCACAGCCGCATACACCAGCAGGGCGCCGATGCAGAAGGACATCAGGCCCCAGTGGCGGATGAAGAAGATGCTGCTCTGGCTGTCAATCGGCAGGCCCTCGACCTTCAGCACCCAGTACGGCAGAAAGAACTGTATCAAGGGCAGCATGGTGATCACGCCCATGACATACAGGATCTTGGTGAAATGCTTGACGATCATGAAGGCTTCCTGTTCGGACCAACGATTCTCGGGAAAAATTATAGGCCGCCAGTCTGCGCCCAGTCCTTGAGGTGCAGATTACCACGCATCGATTGCAAGTGCCGCCGGCGCCGGCTGCACCCGGCTCGACTGCAACCCGCGCAGCAGCCAGTCGCGGGTATCGGCGGGGTCGATGACTGCATCGATCTCCAGCGTGGTTGCCATGTTGATCGCACTGCCCCGCTCGTACTGCGCCGCCACCAGTTGCTGGTAGAGGGCCTCGCGCGCCGGGCCCTCGGGCTGAGCCTGCAGTTCCTTGCGATAACCCAGGCGCACAGCGCCTTCGAGCCCCATGCCGCCGAACTCGGCACTGGGCCAGGCAACGCAAAACGCCGGCGCATGGAAGCCGCCCGCGGCCATGGCCATGGCACCCAGGCCGTAGCCCTTGCGCAGTACCACGCTGAAGAATGGAACGCGCAGATGCGCCGCCGCGATGAACATCCGGCTGACATGGCGCACCTGGGCCCGGGCCTCGATTTCGGGTCCGACCATGAAGCCGGGTGTGTCGATCAGACTCACCATTGGCAACCCGTGGGCGTTGCACAGTTGCATGAAACGCGCTGCCTTGTCGGCGGCATCGGCATCGATGGCACCGCCCAGATGCAGCGGGTTGTTGGCCAGCACCCCGACGCTGCGGCCGGCGAGCCGGCCCAGTGCCGTGTGGATGCCCACACCGAAGCCGGTGCGCAATTCCAGCAGGCTGCCCGTATCCAGCAAGCCATGCAGGGCGGTGCGGGTGTCATAGACGCGCAGCCGGCTCTCCGGCACCAATTCGCGCATGGGTGCCGCATCCGGCGCCTCCCCGGCAGCCAGCGCACCCTGGAAACAGCCCAGGTAATGGCGCGCCGCCGCCACGGCCTGGGCCTCGTCGTCCACCAGGATGTCGATCACACCGTTGCCATGCTGTACGCCACTGGGGCCGATCTGCTCCGGCGTGTAGACGCCCAGCCCACCGCCTTCCACCATCGCCGGCCCGCCCATGCCGATGTTGCTGTCGCGGGTGGCGATGATCACGTCACAACAGCCCAGCAGCGCAGCATTGCCAGCGAAGCAGCGTCCGGCAACGATGCCCAGCACCGGCACCTGGCCGTTGAGCCGGGCAAAGCTGGCGAAAGTTGGCACGTGCAGGCCCGCCACCACCGGCATATCGGTGTCGCCGGGGCGGCCACCGCCGCCCTCGGCAAACAACACCACCGGCAGCTTCTGCTGCAACGCCAATCCCAGCATCCGGTCGGTCTTCTGGTGATTGCGCATGCCCTGGGTACCGGCCAGCACGGTGGCGTCGTAAGCCATCACCACGCAGCGCGCAGCATTCGCGCTGAATTGCGCGCCGTTGACGCTGCCCACACCCGTGACCATGCCATCGGCCGGCGTGTTCTGCAACAGGTCCTGCTCGCTGCGCCGGCTGCGTTGCGCCGCTAGGGCAAAGGCGCCATATTCCTGGAAGGAGTCGGCATCGCACAAGTCGGCAATGTTCTCGCGGGCACTGCGCAGCCGCAGCGCGTGGCGCTTGGCTATCGCCTCCGGGCGACTGGCGTCCAGCGTCGTCGCCACCCGCTCATAGACCCGCTGCAGGTCGCCACGCAGCATCTGGGCCGCTGCCACAGCCTCCGCGTCAGGTGATGAATCGGTCTGAGAAGCGCTTTCCACAATCACGGAGCGCTCATATTTCAATAGCGCATCCGAGGCATTGACGGGCTCACCGGCAGCGAAGTACAGCTCCCGCACGTGGCCTGGCGCCGGTGCCCGCACTTCATGCTCCATCTTCATGGCCTCCAGAATGACCAGCACATCACCGCGGCGTACCTGGTCGCCGGGGCCAACGAGCCACTGCACCACCTGGGCCTGCAAGGGGGAGGTAATTTCTTCCATGCAGGGATTTTGCGTCAGCGCACGGCACGGCCGTGTCGTAACATCCGCCGGTCAATGTCGGCACCTGCCACCCATACTGCTGCGGCCGTTCCGGCCGCGTCCTTGCGAGACCTTCCATGAACCTTGTTCCCCTGATCGAACTGAGCCGCGCCGGCACTCTGGAATGCCTGCATTTCGGCGCCATTGCCGTGGTCAATGCCGCCGGCAAGGTACTGGCCAGCGCCGGCGACCCGCATTGGGTTACGTTCTCCCGCTCGACCCTCAAGGCCTTGCAGGCCCTGCCTTTTGTCGAGGCTGGCGGCCCGGACCAGCTCGGCTACAGCCAGCCGCAGGTGGCGCTGCTGTGTGCCAGCCACAACGGAGAGGACAGCCATGTGCAGCAAGTGCAGTCGATGCTGGAAAAGGCCGAACTCGACTACCGTGCCCTGCGCTGCGGCTGCCATGTGCCGGCGGTCTTCGCCACCCTGGAGAAGGCGCCACCGGCCGACGCCGTGTTCGATGAGCGGCACAACAACTGCAGTGGCAAACATGCCGGCTTCCTGGGCTATTGCGCCCAGCATGGCCTGAGTCTGGACGACTACATCGATCCGGCCCACCCGCTGCAGCAGGCGATCCGGCGCGACGTGGCGCGCGCTGTCGGACTCGAGAGCGAACAACTGCTCATAGGTACCGATGGCTGCTCGGCGCCCAACTATGCGCTGCCACTGGCGCACCTGGCCCGCGGCTATGCCCGGCTGGCCAGCGGCGCGCGCGACGCCGAATTTGGCGCCAGCTTCGAGCGCCTGGGAGAAGCCATGACGGCACATCCGGACATGGTGTCCGGTACCGGCCGCAGCGACCTGGCCTTCATGCGCGCCGGCCGCGGCGACTGGGTCACCAAGATCGGTGCCGATGGCGTTCAGGCCTTTGGCAGCAAGAGCCGGGGTGAGGCCTTTGCCATCAAGATCATCGACGCCAACAAGCCGGCCCTGCTGGCAGCCACCGTGGCGACACTGGACGCGCTGGGCTGGCTCGACGCGCAGCAACGCCAGGAACTGGAGCCCTGGTGCGCGCGCGAGATCCGCAATGTGCGCGGCCTGCTGGTGGGCGCGCGCAAGCCGGTGTTCAGCCTGGCGGTGCAGGCATGAAGCACAGGATCAGCGTCATCGGTGCACCCACCGACATCGGCGCCGGCAGCCGCGGCGCCAGCATGGGACCGGAGGCGCTGCGCGTGGCCAACCTTGTGCCGGTGCTGCAGGCCCAGGGCCTGGACGTGCTGGACCGCGGCAACCTCAACGGCCCCAACAATCCCTGGCTGCCGGCGGTAAACGGCTACCGCCATCTGGAGCAGGTGGTGGCCTGGAACCAGGCTGTGCATGACGCAGTGCGTGCCGAACTGCAGCAGGACCGGTTGCCGATCCTGCTGGGTGGCGACCACTGCCTGGGCATCGGTTCGATCAGCGCCGTGGCGCGGCACTGTCGCGAGCAGGGCCGCAAGCTGCGCGTGCTCTGGCTCGACGCCCACGCCGACTTCAACACCAGCAGCCTGACACCCAGCGGCAACATCCACGGCATGCCGGTGGCCTGCCTGTGCGGCCTGGGCCCGGAGCAGCTGACCACCATGAGCGGCCAGAGCCCAGCGATCCAGCCCAAGTGGGTGCGTCAAATCGGCATCCGCAGCGTGGACCCGGGGGAGAAGCGGCTGGTGCACCAGGTCGGGCTGGAGGTGTTTGACATGCGCTACATCGATGAGATGGGCATGCGCAACGCCATGGAGCTGGCATTGGCGCTGGTCGACGCCAACACCCATCTGCATGTGAGTTTCGACGTCGACTTCCTCGATCCCGACATCGCGCCTGGCGTCGGCACCACGGTGCGCGGCGGCCCGAGCTACCGCGAGGCCCAGCTCTGCATGGAGATGATTGCCGACACCGGCCACCTGGGCTCGCTCGACGTGATGGAACTCAACCCGGCGCTCGACCTGCGCAACCGCACCGCCGAGCTGGCGGTGGACCTGATCGAGTCGCTGTTCGGCAAGAGCACACTGATGCGGAAGTAAAAAAAACCCGCGCACATGGCGCGGGTTCGTGCGCAGAGGAGCCTCGGCCGGCCAACGGCTATTCGGCGACCTTGAACTCCAGCGACTGCGTTGCCACGACATCGCCGCTGCCGTCGTCCTGGCATTTGTACTGCAAGATCGCGGCACGCACGGCAGCGTGGAAAATGCGCGGACCGGAGACGATGGTCACGTCCTTCACGCTGCCGCCACGAATCAGGATCTGCACCACCACGGTACCGGATGTACCGTCCTGCAAAGCCTTGCGCGGCATTTCCGGAGGCGGCTGGATGGGACATGCCACCCGGATATCTGCGCGGTTCACCGACGGCCTGGGCGCCACCGGCGCCGGCGGCGGTGGCGGCGGCGCGATCACCACTGGCGCCGGTGGCGGTGTCGGCGCCGAGACAATGCTAGGAGCCGTGGATACCGCAGGCACATCCGGCGGCGGCACGAAGGGTGGCGGCGGGGCCTCGATCTTCGGTGCCTCCTTGGGCGGCTCGATCTTCTTGGGCGGCGGCGGCGGTGGTGGTGGCGGAATGATCACTTCCTGGATCACCACCGCCTCCAGTGGCTTCTTGATGATTTCCAGGCCCTTGCGCGCCAGCCCGGAGATCAGGGCATAGAGCAGAAAGGCGTGCAACAGGATCACGACGATCAGGCCGGTGTAGCGCCGCCCCGGGTCCTTGGGCTGGTAGTGGTAGTTCATGCCGATGGTGCTCATGCGACCCTCCAGCAGTGTGGCAAGTTGCTCATTGGACGAATTGCTCGCTGCCGATCACGGCAATCTTGGTCAAGCCCAGGCGCTTGGTGGACGACAGGACATTGGCGAACACCGCGTACTTGGACGCCTTGTTGGGCCGCAGATGGATTTCGGGTTGCGAAGCCATCTGCGCCGTCGCCGCCATCTTGGCGTCGAGCTCTTCGGCACTGACCGGCAAGCCTTGCCAATAGACCACGCTGGCCTCATCAATGTCGATCTTCACCACCTCGGGCTTGATCAGATTGCTGGGCGGCGCGCCGACCGGCATGTCCAGATTGACCGCGTGCAACTGGATCGGAATGGTGATGATCAGCATCACCAGCAGCACCAGCATCACGTCGATCAACGGCGTGGTGTTGATGTCCATCATGACCTCGGGCTCGGTCGAGCCACCAGGACTACCTACATTCATAGACATGGGAATGATCCTCGCATTGGGGAGTGAAGGCCTCAGCCGCCCAAGGGTGGCGGCTCGGTGATGAAGGCAACCTTCACGATGCCGGCGCGTTGGCAGGCGTAGAGGATCTTGCCAACGCCCTCGTACTGTGCAGCCAGGTCACCCCGGATCTGCACTTCGGGCTGGGGCTTCATGGTCGAGACCTTCTTCAGCTTGTCAACCAGCAACTCGACGTTCTTGATGCGCTGGTCATACCAGAACACATTACCCTTGAGGTCGACCGAGATGATCACGTTCTCCGGCTTGGTCTCGCGCACTTCGACGCGTTCCTTGGGCAACACCACCGGAATCGAGGTGGTGACCACAGGGATGGTGATCAGAAAAATGATCAGCAGCACCAACATCACGTCCACAAGGGGCGTGGTGTTGATGGTGGAAATGACGGCGTCATCATCGCCGTCAGAAGAACCGACATTCATGGCCATGGTTGTCTCCTGGACAACGTCGCGGGGACGTTCAGGCCTTCTTGGATGCCGCGCCCAGAATCACCGCATGCAAGTCACTGCTGAAAGCGCGCACGTCGTCCATCACGCCCTTGTTGCGACGCACCAGCCAGTTGTAAGCCAGCACGGCGGGCACGGCCACGGCCAGGCCGATGGCGGTCATGATCAAAGCTTCACCTACGGGGCCAGCGACCTTGTCGATCGAAGCCTGGCCCGAGATACCGATGGCCGTCAGTGCGTGATAAATACCCCAGACCGTGCCGAACAGACCGACGAACGGCGAGGTCGAGCCGACCGTGGCCAGGAACGCCAGGCCACCCTGGGCATTGCTGTTGATGCGGTCCACGGCGCGCTGGATGCTCATCGTCACCCAGTCGTTCAGCGGCACGTGGCCCATCAGGCCGTCGTGCTTCTTGGTGGCTTCCAGGCCGGCTTCGGCAATGAACCGGTAGGGGCTGTTCTCGTCGAGCTTGGCAGTGCCCTGCTGTACCGTGCCGGCGGCCCAGAAATCCTTCTCGGCGGCCTTGGCCTGGCGGCTCATCTTGGCCTGCTCCAGCACCTTCACCACCATGATGTACCAGCTACCGACGCTCATGATCAGCAGCAGCAGCAACACGGTCTTGGCAACTGCGTCCGAAGTCTTCCACAGGGCCTCGATACCATAAGGGTTGTCAACGGTGGCATCGCCCTTCTTGGCGGCAGGAGCGTCCGCCGGTTTCACGTCCGTAATCGCCGGCAAGGCCGCCGGCGCCGACGCGGCAGCGGGCGCCGCGGGGGCTTGCGCCGAAACACCGGTGCTGGCGAGTGAACAAACTGCCAGAAGCACGGGGCCTACAAGCGCACGGATAAACGGTTTCGTGTTGAAGAGCACAACAATTTCCTTCTTGGTAAGAGTAGAGCGGGTTTGCACCGCAAGCACTTTGATCAAATGCGCTGGGTAATCCACGCGGCACGGGTAATGGCCCGGTGGGGTAAATCGCCTCAGTCACCTCATGTGTACGCAGCCGACAGCGAAGCGGTGTTGCCGCAACCCTGATGACCCGAGCAGACCGGCGATTTTACCAGTCAGCCGCAGCCTTCCCGGATTCGGGTTAACTCGCGCTTTTTCAGCCGCCGGTCCAAAAAAAGTTCAAGCAGGAAATGTGCCATATCGCAAATCAGTCACCTGCCAACAGCGCCGCATTGCCCCCGGCGGCGGCAGTGTTGACGGTCACAGTCTGTTCGGCGCAGAACCGGTACAGGTAATGCGGCCCGCCAGCTTTCGGGCCGGTGCCACTGAGACCTTCGCCACCAAACGGCTGCACACCGACCACAGCGCCGATCTGGTTCCGGTTGATGTAAATGTTGCCGACATGGGCATGCGCCGCCAGAGCCTGCGCCCGGCTGTCAATGCGGGTCTGGATGCCGATGGTCAGGCCGTAACCCAGGGCGTTGATCTGATCGATCACATCCTGAGGATCACCGCCCCAACGCACCACATGCAGCACCGGGCCGAAAATTTCTTCCCGCAGATCGCTGATGTTGGCCACCTCGAAGGCCTGCGGCCAGACCAGATTTGCTATATTTTCAGTAGTACTCTGTGCTTGTTCCATGGGCCGCAGCAACGGTTTTGCCTCCGCCTGCAGGCGCCGGATCTGGCCCTGGATGGCGCCGGCTGCGGCGGCATCGATGACGGGCCCAAGATCCGTGGCCAGGTCGGCGCTGTCGCCACAGCGCAGTTCCGCGGCAGCGCCCTGCACCATGGCGATCACATGGTCGGCGATCTGCTCATGCACGCACAGCAGCCGCAACGCCGAACAGCGCTGTCCGGCCGAGCGGAAGGCACTTTGCACCACGGCGTCACATACTTGCTCCGGCAAGGCTGTGCTGTCCACCAGCATGGCGTTGATGCCTCCGGTCTCCGCAATCAGCGGCACGATCGGGCCATTCTTGGCCGCCAGTGCCCGGTTGATGATCCGGGCCACGGCGGTGGAGCCGGTGAATACCACCCCGGCCACGCCGTCGGCTGCCACCAAAGCCGCGCCCACGGTCTCACCCGGGCCATGCAGCAGTTGCAGCGCCGCTGTGGGAACCCCGGCCGCATGCAGCAGCCGCACAGCATCCGCCGCTACTGCCGGGGTCTGCTCGGCTGGCTTGGCCAGCACGGTGTTGCCCGTTGCCAAGGCCGCCGCCACCTGGCCCAGAAAGATTGCCAGCGGGAAGTTCCAGGGGCTGATGCAGACCCAGGGGCCGCGCGCCACCAGCCGCAGCTCGTTGGACTCGCCGGTGGGTCCGGGCATGGCCATCGGCACCAGGATGCGCTGCGCCTCCAGCGCGTAATAGCGCAGGAAGTCCACCGCCTCGCGCACCTCGCTCACCGCGTCGCCCCAGGTCTTGAAGGCTTCCTTCACCAGCAGGGCCGCAAACTGCGGTAGTTGCTGCTCCAGGTTGTCAGCCGCCAGGCACAGAATGCGGGCGCGCTCGGCCACCGGGGTGCGGCTCCAGTTGCGGTAAGCCGTCAGGCTGGCAGAGACCGCCTGTGGTAACTGCAGTGGGTCGAACTCCGGGATCTGGGGCACGACCGCACTCCGGCCGGCCGCCAACAACGGCTCGCGCATCGACGCCACGCTCAGGTCAATACCAGCACTGTTGCGCCGGGCCGCGCCGTACAGGTCCAGCGGCAGTGGCAACGAAGACTGCGGCTCCAGCCGCAAGGGCGAAATCAGCAACTCCTGCATACCCACCGATTCATCCGCCAGCTGGTGCACGAAGGACGAATTGGCCCCGTTTTCCAGCAGTCGGCGCACCAGGTAGGCCAGCAGGTCCTTGTGCGCACCCACAGGCGCATAGACGCGGCAGGCGATCAGCGGGTTCTTCAGCACCTCGCGGTACACACCTTCGCCCATGCCGTGCAAGCGCTGCAGTTCGAAGCGCGCGCCACTGCGCGCCGCCATCTGCAGGATCGCCGCAATCGTGGCGGCGTTGTGGGTGGCGAACTGGGGAAAAATCGCGTCCGGCGCCTGTAGCAAGGCCCGGGCACAGGCCAGGTAGGACGCATCGGTGTGGTGTTTGTGGGTAAACACCGGATACGCCGGCATGCCCATCTCCTGGGCCCGCTTGATTTCGGCGTCCCAATAGGCGCCCTTCACCAGCCGGCACATCATGCGGATGCGGTACTTGCGCGCCAGCTCCGTGACGTGGGTTATCAGTTCCAGGGCACGGGTCTGGTAGGCCTGCATTGCCAGGCCAAAGCCCTGCCATTGGGGACAGTATTGCGCCACCAGGGCGCTCAGGGCATCCAGCACAACCAATGAGATTTCCAGCCGGTCCACCTCTTCGGCGTCGATCGTCAGGTTGATGTTGGCGCTGGCAGCCTGCTGGCACAGGCCCCAGACCCGCGGCACCAGTTCCGCCATGGCGCGCTGCGCCTGGGCGTCTTCATAGCGGGGGTGCAAGGCACTGAGCTTGATGGAAATGCCGTCGTTGTCTTCGCAGGCGCGGTCGCTCCGGGCGCGCTTTGACAATGCCCGCACTGCGTTCTGGTAGCTGGCCAGGTACTTCTGCGCATCGGCCTCGGTACGTGCGCCCTCGCCCAGCATGTCATAGCTGAAGCGAAGGTTCTGCTGCCGGGAGCGTGCTGCGCCGGCCTCGCGCATGGCCTCGTCGATGGTCTGGCCGAGCACGAACTGGCGCCCCAGCAGCTGCACCGCCCGCAGCGTGGCCGCCACCACCGAGCGCGCGCCGAGCTTGGCAAAGATGCCGGCATTGGCGGCGTCACCCGGCACGCTCGGGTCCGGCAGAAAGCGCTTGGACAGAGAGATGGCGGTGGCGGAAAGCCGGGCCAGGGCCTTATCTCCGGCGCCGTCAAAGTCAGCTCGGCCCAGCTGGTCGGCGGTCAACGCAATCGCGGTTTCCGCGTCGGGCACCCGCAGCAGTGCTTCGGCCAGACGCATCAGGGCCAGGCCCTCGGCGCTGGAAATCGGGTATTCCTTGAGCAGGCTCTCCATGGCCCAGAAGGGAGGCGGGTTCTGCCGCACTGCCAGCACCCAGGGCTGGGCGGCCAGAGCCGCGTCGGCCCAGTTCAGCGCGCCGCTGAGCGACTGCAGGCGCTGGGCCACGACTTCGGCCTCGGGCCGGTATGGAAAAGGCAATTGCATGGTGATACCCGTGTCAGACAATCATCAACTGCATGATCACGGATATTCCATGAATTTTTTCACCTAAATTTTGCATGAAGCTAGCGAATTACTCGCCATGGAAGCTGTAGCCACGCCGCCCGCAACCGTTGGCAGGCCCGGCCACTCAGGCTGCGACCAGCGTGTGCTCTTCAGCAAGCTTTCGCTGGCCCACCACACCCGCCGGCCGCAGCAATGCGAACAGGTCCTTGGGGTCAGCCAGTGCCGGAATCAGCGGCAGGGTTTGCAACAGGCCCAGGCGACGCGCTGTGCCCTGCATGAAGCGCAGAGCGGCATAGTCTTCCAGGGCAAAGCCGACCGAGTCAAACACAGTGACCTGCTCGGTAGATGTCCAGCC
>JANMKM010000022.1:0-24742 GCA_031372035.1 Rhodoferax sp.
AGCCATCCAAGGCCTCTTTGAATCTCATCTTCCGGTTCTCCTGCACGTAGCGGGCCCGGCTCATGGGGGCGTGTTGCATCGCTCCTCCACAAACCGGACAGATTACTTGCTACGGACCGGACAACTTACTTACTCCCGACAAGGAGGCCATCTGGCACTCGACAGATCAGGCGCTGGCCACTAGCATTGGTGGCAACACTTCACAACTACAGGAGACCTTGCATGCAGTGGAATCGCAGGAACCTGCTCGCCGCTTTGGGCGCCGGCATCTCGTTCTGGCCCGTCGGCGCCTTGCGCGCCCAGACACCGGCCTTTCCAACCAAGGTGATCCGGATGGTGCCCTTCGGTACCGCCGGCGGCCCGATCGACGTGATCGCCCGGGTCTATGGCGAAAAGCTGCAGCAGCGCTGGGGTCAGTCGGTGATCGTCGATGCCAAGCCCGGAGCCAGCGGCATCATCGCCGCAGACTTCGTGGCCAAGGCAGCTCCTGATGGCCACACCGTGATGTTCACCCTGCCCCTGACCCACGTGAACAATGCCATCCTGAATCCGAAGCTGCCCTATGACCCGGTCAAGGACTTCAGTCCACTGTCGCAGCTGGCCACCGGCGGACCGATGCTGGTGGCGCGGGCCAATGCGCCTTACAACAACCTGCGTGAGTTTGTGGACTATGCCAAGACCCGGCCGGCCATGAACTACGGCACCTGGGGCAATGGCTCCACGGCCCATCTGTTTTGCGAACTGCTCAAACGTCAGACCGGCGCCAACCTGGTGCACGTGGCTTACAAGGCGGAGGCTGCGGCCCACAACGACCTGTTCGGCGAGTCGCTGGACTTCGCCTGGTCCAATCCCTCCACCGCCAAGGGCCACACCCAGGCCGGCAAGATGAAGGTGCTGGGTATTGCCGGCACGCGTCGGGTGTCTGCCATGCCGCAGGTGCCCACCTTTGCGGAGCAGGGTTTACAGGGCTTCGACATCGACAGCTGGATCGGGGTCTATGGCCCGGCCAGGTTGCCGGCGCCCGTGGTCGACGCGTGGAGCACAGCGCTGCGCGAGATCACGCGCATGCCGGATGTCGCCGCCAGGCTCACGGCCTTCGGTTTTGAGCCGATGGGCAACACGCCGGCACAGTTCATGGAACTGTATGCCGCCGACTACCCGCGCCTGGCGGACCTGATCAAGGCCGCCGGCGTGACCCTTGAGTAACCAGGATCGGGCAAGCCTATGAACGACTGCGCCAGCACGCCGCGTGTGATTCCTATCGTCCCGGACAGTGGCACGGCCTATGGCCGACCCAGGCCCAGCTACAAGCAGGATCTGACCGAAGTCGGTCCCGGCACGCCGATGGGCGAACTGCTACGCCGCTACTGGCATCCGGTGGGCCTGTGCGCAGACGCTGGTAACACGCCCCGGCAGCTGCGCGTGCTGGGCGAGGACCTGATCCTGTTTCGCGACAAGAGCGGTCGGCCCGGCCTGGTCTATCCCCACTGCGCCCACCGCGGCGCCTCGCTCTATTACGGGCGGGTGGAAGAGCGCGGCATCCGCTGCTGCTACCACGGCTGGCTGTTCGACGTGCAGGGCCATTGTCTGGAGCAGCCCTGTGAGCCCGAAGGCGGCCGGGTACGGGAGAAGATGCGCCAACCCTGGTACCCGGTGCAGGAGCTCTATGGTCTGGTCTGGGCTTATATGGGTCCGGTCGACAAGAAGCCGATGCTGCCGCGCTACGAATGCCTGGAGACCCTGACAGAGGGCGAGTTCCTGGAAGCCGACGACAACAGCATTGGTGGCGGTGGGCCGAAGATCATTCCCTGCAACTGGCTGCAGCACTACGAAAACCTGGTCGATCCATTCCACGTTGTGATCCTGCACTCGACTTTCAGTGGCACCCAGTTCGTGGAGCAAATGGCCGTGATGCCGCAGGTGGAGTGGGACGTGGCAGAGCACAGCGTGCGTACCCTGTCGACTCGCACCCTGGCGGACGGCAAGACGTTGCGTCGGATCAGCCAGGCCGCATTGCCGACACTGCGCGTGATACCCAGCCCGCGCGTCGGACGCTACGGCATGGTGGAGTCACTGGGCTGGGTGCTGCCGATCGATGACCACAGCTTTCGCATCTACGTAGTGGGCCGGGTGCGCGAGCATGGCGAGCTCGTGAAGATGCGCTCGCGCCTGGGCGGCAAGTTGTGGGAGGAACTGAGCGCCGAAGAGCACCGGCAGTTCCCCGGAGACTACGAAGCCCAGGTCAGCCAGGGCAAAATCGCGTGGCACTCCGAGGAGCATCTGGCCACAAGCGACAAGGGCATTGCCATGCTGCGGCGCCTGCTACGCCAGCAACTCGACGCACTGGCCCAGGGCCACGACCCGGCCGGCGTTAGCTTCGACCCTGCAGCCTCGCCGGTGCACTTTTCGGCCGGCAACTTCCTGGAAGACTAGCAGCCAGGGCGCCATTGCGCTTGGTCAGTTGAGCAGCGCCGTGATCACGTCCACCACCAGACTGGTCTGGATGGATAGCAGCAGGATGTCGCTGCCGACGCGCACATAGCGGTAACCATAGGGCGCTGGCGTCAGGTACACAACGACCGGCTGCGGCACCGCATACACCACGACATCTCTCGGCAGTGGCTGGCCCACCACATAGCGTTTGGCCTGGCCCGGAGGCTGGCAGCCGTTGTGCTTCTTCGCCAGCCCAGGTGGGCAGCCCTTGCCGTGACCAAAGTGTTCGCTGTAATACGCGCGCACTTGGGTACGGTGCTGGTCGTTGAAGTAGCCGCCGACCGGGATCTCCTTGCGTTCACGCTTGTCGGCCTTGTGGTCCTGCTTGCGCTCCTGCTTTTCATCCTTCTGCTCCTGCTTGTCCTTGCCATGTCCGGCCCATTCCGGCTTCTGGGCCCAAGCCGTGCCGCATGCGCAGGCCACGGCGAGTACCAGCCTGAGGAAGAAATGCAGGTTGAGGCAAATCGGATTCATGGAGGTCCTTCGTTGAATTGAAAATTGTGCTTAAACAACGGCCATGCTGCCGCAATCGCCGACACGGTGCTGTAGGACACAGCCGCGACCGTGCCCCGGGCCGCCAATGGCAAAATAGCCCTTGATTCACCCACACAACAAGGAGACAGCATGGCTATCACCGTCAATATCGACCTGGGCTACGAATTCGAAGTCAAGGCCAAAGCGGCCGATGTGTTTGCCGTGCTGTCCGATGTTCCGACCTCGGTCAGCCACTTCCCCAAGGTGCACAAGCTCACCGACATGGGCGATGGGGTTTACAAGTGGGAAATGGAAAAGGTTGGCACAGCCCAGGTCAATATTCAGACCATCTACGCCAGCAAGTACGTGAGCAACAAGGCCAAGGGCACGGTGATCTGGACACCCGTCAAGGGGATTGGCAATGCACAGGTGGGTGGAAGCTGGACCGTCACCGACAACAAGAAATCCACAGCGATCCAGCTCAAGACCACAGGCGTACTGGAGGTAGCGTTGCCCAGCTTGATGAAGATGATCGTGGTACCGGTGGTCGAGGGCGAATTCGAGAAGCTGGTGGAGAAATACATCGCCAACCTGATCAAGAAGTTCGGCGGCGAAGTCTGAGCCTGCGGACTCCCGGTCAGCGCCCGGTCTCAAAACAAATCGACACTGCTGGCCGGACGCGACTCTGCGCTATCCGCATTCGGAGCGGCGTAGGCCGTGCAGCGGTTGCGCCCCGCATGCTTTGACGCATACAGAGCCTGATCGGCATGATCGACCACCGTGGCCACTGCGCTCTGTCCGCGTATCTGGACGTAGCCAATACTGATGGTCACCTGGCCCACCTGGGGAAACATGTGGCTTGCCACCCGCTCGCGAAAGCGCTCAAGAATCTGCAGCGCGCCATCCGCCGAGCAATTTGTCAGCAACACCGAGAACTCCTCGCCACCCATGCGAAACACCAGGTCGTTGGCGCGGAACGACTGCAGCATGACGCGAGCCATGAGGATCAGCACCTCATCGCCGTACAGATGCCCAAAGCTATCGTTTATGCGCTTGAAGTGGTCAATGTCCAGTGCCGCCAGCCAATTCGGAGTCTCGACCTTGACGCCGCGCCGATCACCGGGCGCGGGCGGCGCCACCGTGGCAGTGTCACTGCTGTACAGCAAGCTCTGCAGTCTGCGATCGAAGGTCTTTCGGTTTAGCAATCCGGTCAATGTATCGCGCTGCGCGTCGTCAATGACAGCCACGAAATTCCGATACAGGCTGATAACGCCGCCAACCAGCCTGGCTTCGACCGCGCGGCCTTGCAGCGCTTGGACGCAGACAACACCCAATGGCTCACCATCACGCAGGGGATAGAAGAAGCACGGAGGCTGGAGATCCGTGGTTGGCGAGGGGGGCAGCGGGTCGTCCGGTGCGCGCGCGAGCGCTTGCAGCAGTAGCGCATTCAGGACAGGCTCCACGGAAGTGTCTGAGGGTTCCCCGCCCGTAGCCGGTAGCGGCAGCGCGTGGACCCTGCGCATGGTTGTGTTGTCGCCTATGTCCAAGCGGTACAAGGCCACTGACAAGACCGGCGCGATATTGAAAATCGCATGCACCAATGCGATGTCCAGCCTTTCGCGATTGCGCTCCTCCGTCAATTGTTTAACCGAATCGAGAATCGACAAGTCGGATGGCAATGGCATCGCCTTGTTTTCCTCAGAACATTGGTCAGACAGTTGTGCAGCCGCTCATGGCGGCGGGCACCAAGGACTGTAGCCGACCATAGTAATCCAATTCCGTAACGTCCTCCTCACAAGTCCACGCCATTGACCTGGGCACACCGCGCGCCCACAAACTCGTCAGAACTTGCCAAACTTCAGATAGGCATCCACCGGGTCCATACCGGCACGGATAGCGTCACGCACCTTGTTCTCGACCTTGGACACGGCTTCGGTTTGCGTCACGACCTCCGCCGCCAGCGCCGCAGGCAGCACCACCAGACCATCGCGATCACCCAGGATGTAGTCGCCGGTGGTGATCGTGACGCTGCCGATGGTCACGGGCTCGGCATAACGGTCGGGTATCCAGCGCCCGGCAATGTCACTTGGTGTGAAGAAGCTGTGAAACACCGGGAAACCCAGCTCCAGGATGAAGTCCGTGTCTCGGCATCCGCCATCCACCACATAGCCGAGCACGCCCTTGTTCATCAGTGTTTCGGCAGAGAGTTCTCCCATCAGTGCGACCTCGTGGTTGTGCGGTTGGCACACCACCACATGGCCCGATGGCGCCTTGGACAACAGCGTGGTCCAACCGACCAATGTGTCGTGGGCGCTTCGGGTTCGGTCGATGTGGCCGGAGACTGTCCAGACCGGGCCTGCCAGCTTGCGCTTCGGATCAAGAGGCCGCAGCTCTTGCGGCAAGACGCAGTTGTCATGGCCCATGCCGCGCAGCACGTCGTGCACGGCTCCGGTGTAGCAGCGCGCCAGGCGCGCGGTCAATGTGGTCACGGCAACTCCTTCACGGTTGATACGGTCAAGGACATTCTCGACGAAGGTGGACTCCAGCCCGCTACCTCACCGTGGTTAGGATTGCGTCTGCAGCCAGTTTCCAACAAAGGAGGTTCTATGGGTATGGACGTGGTCGACTACGACATCCGCGGTGCGGAAATGCAGTTTGTCGAGGTGGAACTGGATCCCGGCGAGGCCGCCATCGGCGAAGCCGGCAGCATGATGTTCATGGACTCCGGCATTGCCATGGACACGGTGTTTGGCGATGGCAGCGCGCAGCAGGACGGCTTCTTCGGCAAGTTGCTCGGCGCCGGCAAACGCCTGGTCACGGGCGAGTCCCTGTTCACCACCGTCTACACCAACAGCGCCTCGAACAAGCAGCGCGTGGCCTTCGCTGCGCCCTATCCCGGCAAGATCCTGCCGATGGACCTGCGGCAGTTGGGTGGCACGCTGATCTGCCAGAAAGATGCCTTCCTGTGCGCAGCGCGCGGCGTCTCGCTCGGCATCGCATTCCAGCGAAAACTCTCCACCGGCTTCTTCGGCGGCGAAGGCTTCATCATGCAAAAACTGGATGGTGATGGCCTGGCCTTCATCCATGCCGGTGGCACCCTGTACAAGCGCGAACTCGCCGCAGGCCAGACTCTGCTGGTCGACACTGGCTGTGTGGTCGCCTACACGCCCAGCGTCGATTTCGAAATCCAGTACGTGGGCAAGATCAAGACTGCCCTGTTCGGTGGCGAGGGCCTGTTCCTTGCCAGGCTTGCCGGACCGGGCACCATCTGGCTGCAGAGTCTGCCGTTCTCGCGCCTGGCCTCGCGCATCTTTGCAGCCGCACCGCAGCGCGGGGGCTCCAAGGAAGAAGGCTCGGTCCTGGGTGGTTTCGGTGGCGGCATTCTGGGCGGCGTCATTGGCGGCGACGACGACTGAAACCGGCCAGACCCTCACACCAGCGTCGGCCCAGGCGGCGGTCAGGCGAGCTGGCTCCAGGCCACGATTTCCGGCGGCGCCGCAAACAGCGGTCCAGCGGCGGCAATCGCCGCACCCACATGTGGTGTGCCCATGTGGGCGTCGGCAGCCGCTTGGTCCACCCACTGTTCGACCGTCTGGAAAATGTGCGGGTTGGCGGCCTGCTGGTACAGCGCATAGGCCACGCATCCAGTCTCCTTGCGGGTCTGCGTGACCAGTTCCAGCAACAAACCTGCGGCAGCCGCCGCGGCCTCCGGCTTCACGGTGATGCGGGCCAATACGTGGTGCATGACAAGCTCCTGATGCTGCAATCGCAATGGTTCCGATCTTGCGACAGGCCCCCCGTCATTGCAGCGGTGTTTACCCGGGCCGTTGCCGGCGTCCACTAGATGCGTGGCCCTAGAAACACACTACCATTTAGGTTGCAGCCACTACGGCCCGGGGGGAACAATGCACTCCAACGCCTCAACCGCTGCATTGCGTGCCAAGGCGTCGGTATCCATCCGCAACCTTCACCCCTACAGGAATCCAGCATGTCTATCCAGCAACTCTCCAGCGTTACCAACGACCTGATCCAGGCCTACGGCAACACAGCCAAGAACGTCATCAATGCCTACCGCGTCGGCGGCGAGCGCATGGTCGGCTTCATGGACCAGCGCTGGGAAAGCGCGGTCGACAAGGCCGGCAAGCGTCTGACTGCCGAAGTGCGCAACAACGCTCTGGCCACCCAGAAGAAGCTCAGCGGTTACTACACCAAGGGCATCAACCTGACCACCGACGGCGCCGACAATGTTGTGGCCAAGGTGGTGGAGATCGCCGGCAAGGGCGTCCAGCAAGTCGCCGCCAACGCCAGCCAATTTGAAAAGGCTACCGGCGTAACGACCCTCAACACCATCGCCCTGGCCGTGGTGCCTGCGGCTGAAGCCGTCAGCAAGGTTGTGGCCCGCATCGAGCAGAAGTCCGGTGAACTCGCTACCCGCGTCGCCGGCAAAAAGGTGGAAGTCAAGGTTGCCACCGTCAAGCGCGTTACGCCTTTCAAGAAGGCCCGCGCCCGCAAGGCGGCCTGATAGGCCAGCGCACTGCCAGGCTGAGTGCCCTGGCGTGCAGAACCCAAGCCCGGCTCCCGCCGGGCTTTTCTTTTGCCGCATGCCAATGCCTGGTAGCGATACAGCAGGCACTTCAGGACGGCTCTGAAGCGGGCTTGACCAGGTGCAAGGAGAGCACAGGCCCATGGTATCGGCCCTCAGCAGACGCTGCTGCCGCGCATTGCCAGCTACCTATAATCAGCGCCACTTGGCCAGCTCACAAAGCCGTTGCCAGGCACCCAGGGCCGTCAGCCCGATCCCGCCCCCACCAGATCCCAGGATTGCCATGAAGCTTCAACCCGCCCTGCTTGCTGCCGGTGCAGCGCTCTGTTTCAATGCCTTTGCGGCTCCTCGCGGGGTGATTGCCCAGCCGGACGCGGCGGCCATTGCCCCCCTGTGCGACAAGAGCATTGCCCAGGCCAGGGCCCAGATCGAGAAGATCAAGACCCTGCCCATGCAGCAGGTCAACGTGCGCTCAGTGCTCGGAGCCTGGAACCAGTTGGACATCATCCAGCAGGACATCGGTGGGCCGATCGGACTGCTGCTGGAAACCAGCCCGGACCCGGAAGTGCGCAAGGCTGCCGAAGCCTGCGACCTGCTGCTCTCTGCCCTGCCCAACGAATACTTGCAGAGCGAAGCCCTGTTTGCCCGGGTCAAGGCCGTGAAAACCAAGGACCCGGTCGACGCCATGGCGCGCCAGAGCATCCTGGATGACTTTGAAGAACGTGGAGTCAGCCTGCCCGCAGACAAGCGCGAACGCGCCAAGGTCATTTTCGAGCGGCTCGACAAACTGGCCCAGGATTTCCAGCGCAACACCCGTGACGTCAACACCAAGCTGGCCTTCTCCGAAGCCGCGCTCCAAGGCGTGCTCCCGGCAGCCCTGGCCAAGAGGACCAAAGATGCCCAGGGCAACTACATCTTTGGCCTGGACTACCCGGAATACGACGCGATCATGAACAACGCGGAGCCGGAAGCCACCCGCAGGGAATTCTGGAGCGCCTTCCAGCGCCGGGGTGGCCAGCCCAACATGGACCTGCTGAAAGAAGCAGTGCAGTTGCGGCTGGAACTGGCCCAGCTGATGGGCTTCAGCAACTACGCCGACTGGTCGCTCAAGCGCAAGATGGCTGGCAATGCGGCGGAGGTGAACCGGTTCCTGAATGAAGTCCAGGCGCGGGTCGAAACGCTGGAGCGCAAGGAGCTGGACGAGCTGCGCCAGGAGAAGGTGCGCTTCACCGGAGCGGCGGACGCGGTACTCAAGCGCTGGGACGTGTCCTTCTACCAGCAGCGGCTGAAAAAGGCGCGCTACAGCGTTGACCAGGCCGAAGTGCGGGGCCAATTTCCCACCGAGCCGACCATCGCCTGGATGATGCAGGTCACCAGCAAGCTGTACGGTGTGCAGTTCCGGCCCAACAAGAGCCTGCCCGTATGGCAAGCCGACGTACGTGGCTACGACGTATTTGACAGTTCCACCGGCAAATATCTCTCGAGCTTCTATCTGGACCTGTTCCCGCGGGAGGGCAAATTCAAGCATGCCGCCGCATTCCCGGTGCAGGGCGTGTCGCAGGCGGCCAACCGCACACCGATCTCGGTGCTGGTCACCAACTTCAACCGCGAAGGCTTTGACCAGCGCGAACTGGAAACCCTGTTCCACGAGTTCGGCCACGTGATGCATGGCGTGTTGTCGCGCACCCGCTATGTGCTCAATGCAGGCACCGGCGTCAAACGCGACTTCGTCGAGGCGCCATCGCAGATGTATGAAGACTGGTCACGCCGGCCCGAGTCGCTGAAGCTGTTTGCGGCCCTGTGCCCGACCTGCAAGCCGATCAACCCGGCGCTGATTGAGCGCATGAATGCCTCACGCGCCTTTGGTCAGGGCATCCAGTACGCCCGCCAGCGTCTGTACGCCGCCTACGACATGTCCTTGCACACACCCGTTGTGGTTGATCCGATGCGGGCCTGGACCGACCTGGAAGGCAAAACCCCGTTGGGCTATGAGGCCGGCACCATGGTGCCCGCGGCCTTCGGCCATGTGATGGGCGGCTACCAGGCCGGCTACTACGGCTACATGTGGTCGCAGGTACTGGCTCTGGACATGCGTTCAGCGTTTGGCGACAACGTGATGGACACCAAGGTCGGCGCACGCTACCGACATTTGATTCTGGAGAGCGGCGGCCAGCGCCCCCCGTCGGAACTGGTAGAGGCGTTCCTCGGCCGCAAGCCGTCGGCTGACGCCTTCTTCCGCGAAATCACCGGCCAGCAGAGTACCAGCCGTACCGCTGCCGGCAGTGCCGCCGGCGGCAAGTCCTGAGGACGCTCAGCCAAACAAGCGTTTGAGGGCCAGCACCGCAATGGCCCCAAGCGCTACGTAGACGCCAATTTTCAACAACAGGTTTGAGGCCGCGGGCTTGTCATCGGCGCTCAGAAACGCGGGCTGCGTAATGGGCGCCGGAATGGTATTGTGCTGTTCCACGACGTTGTCTCTTTGATCGGTTTCTTGTGGGTACCGCTGTCTTGCAACAGCGCTCTCTCGTCGTGCGCAACTATACCGACATTTGGGCGACATTCGGACGGATAGCGTTCCAGACCAGCGACCCCGACCTATTCAAGCCGGGCTGTCCATACCCACAGACCCCGCGCCCAAGGCAACAGGCCCAGGCACTGCCGTTCAGGCAACCGCGCTTGCTTGCGGCAGACCGAGCCGGTGCGGCGACAGATATTGCTCGCGGTAGATTTCGAATGGCAAAGAGTCATTGGTCTCAATCTCGCGCTGGGCCCGTTCCGACGCAAAAGCCATGGCCTCAAAGCGCTGCTGCTGCTGGGGCGGCAAGGGCAGGGACAGCAACGCGGCACGGGTGCGTTCAGACTGGGCCCGGACAAAGCGCACATAGGAGTTGTCATGGTCTCGGGCCATGGCCTGCAGCACCCGGGCCGAGGGCAGCAGATCCGGGTCAGCCAGGCCGAAACGGGCCTGCTCCAGCGCCAGGCTGTAGTCGCTGCAACCATGGGCCGCGTCAAGTGCTGCGGCCACGGGCGCACATTCCTGCACCAGCGCGCTGCCCCAGTCACGCAGAGACACCAGGGTACCGCCACGCTCCAGCTCCAGCCCGCTTTCGCGGCCCCGGGCTGCAGCCCGGTGCTGGTTGCGCCCCAGCTCGGCAATCTCCGCTGGTGAGTCCGGTGGGCTGTCAGTCAGCAAGCAATGCAGCAGGAACACATCGAGGAAACGCATGGTCTGTGCCCGGATGCCTACCGGCACAAAAGGGTCCAGATCCATCAAACGCACCTCGATGTATTCGACGCCCCGCTCGCGCAAGGCATGCAGTGGCCGCTCGCCAGGAAAGATCACACGCTTGGGCCGGATGGTGCCATAGAACTCGTTCTCGATCTGCAGCAAGGAGGTGGCGAGCTGGTTGTAGTCGCCCCCCGGATTGCGGATGCCTATAGCCTCATAAGCCGGGTAGGGTCGCGTTAACGCATCCTGCAGGGAAGCGCCGTAACCATCCAGGCTGTTGTAGCTCACCGCCAGCGAGGCCTGGGCATCGCTCTGGTAGCCCAGCCGGCCCATACGCAAGGACGTGCCATGCGGCATGTACATGGTGTTGTCCTTGAGCACCTGCAGTTCATGCGCGCGCCCGGCGACGAAGCTGGAACACAGGGCTGGTGAAGCACCGAACAGGTACAGCAGCAAGAAGGCATGCCGGCGAAAATTGCGGATCAGGCCGAAATAGGCGTCACTCGACACATCGGGCAGCGACCAGTTGTAGTGGATGCCGGAGATGGTCTGCATGCGCCGGCCATAGCGGTGCCCCAGGCCCATGCGGTAGACGCTCTTGGCGCGGCCGACATTGGAGCCGCCGTAGCGACCGATCGGGATGGTCTCATCCGTCGGCAGACCGCAGGGCATGCTGGCCACCCACAGCAACTCGTTGCCGATCGCCCGGTAGGTGAACTGGTGAATCAGCGTCAACTCGTCCAGGCAGGCCTGCACATCCCGGTGCACACCGGTGATCAGTTCCAGCTGCGACTCGCTGTAGTCGGTGGTGATGTGAGGATGGGTCAGGGCAGAACCCAGAGCTGCAGGGTGTGGCGTCAACGCCAGGCCCGCGCCCTGGATGGCCCGCAGGCTTTCCTTCTCTATACCGCGACGGATTCCCGTCAGCCGCCCTGGCGACAGCGCCGCCAGGCGCGATTGCAAACTGCTCATGTAATGAATCCGTGATCTTCCAACCGGCCCCTTGAATCCTGCTCGCGCAAGCTGCCCAAGCTGGGCCGGTGCTCGCGCGTTCGGGCCCAGAAGGTACCACAGGCCGGCGATTCCTGCCGGCTGTGCAGTGCGATGCTGTGGTCGTGCAAGGCCTTGCGGCGCACCGTCGGCGCGGGCGCACAATCCAGGCATGAAACGACAATTGCTGGCCTATGCCGTAGCCCTGCTGACACTGCTGGCACTGGACCTGTTGTGGATCGGTGTCTGGATGCCGCAGCAGTACCAGGACTGGATTGGCGGCCTGTTGCTGACCGAGCCGCGGTTGCTGCCGGCCGTCCTGTTCTACCTGCTGTATGCGCTCGGCCTCCTGGTATTCGCCGTTCAGCCGGGCCTGGCCGCCAACTCCCTGCGCCGCACCCTGGTGCACGCCGCTCTGCTGGGTGCGGTGGCCTATGGCACCTACGATCTGAGCAACTATGCAACGCTGCGTGGCTGGCCCCTCACCCTGACCTGCATCGACATGCTGTGGGGCGTCTGCCTGAGCTGTTGCAGCGCCGCTTCAGCGCTGCTGCTGGCACGGCGCCTGGCACCGGACGCTTTACGCTGAGGGCGCGGTGCTCACTACCACCTCGGCAAAGCCGTAGAAGCGCTCGGGTGGCAGGCGTGCCAGCAGCCCAGCACCGGTGGCGTTGCCAATAATGGCGTAGGCAGGCTCAGCACTGTCACGGCGCAGCGTGTGGCTGCTGGCATGGCCGCCGCTGTCGGTGATGGTCGCCACGATGGGCGCGCGCACATTGCCGGTGCGCTGCACCACCACCGCCAGTTCGCCCGATGCCAGCCGGACAAAATCACCCGGCGGATGGATACCCAGAACCTGGATCATCGCGGTCGACAGCGGCCCCCCCTTGTCCTCGCGAAACAGGTGGCGCGCGGCCTCCTGCGGCGACAACGCGGGGCGCAGGATGCGGGGGCTGATCTTGGCCATCAGCACGTCACACACGCGCAACGCCACCGCAATTTCCGCGACATCCGTGCTGCAGTGCGGATAGCCGCTGCCGTCCGTGCGCTCATGGTGTTGGGCCACGGTCTGCAGCCATTCACTGTCGGCGACCCCCGCAGCCTGCAGCATCCGCACGGACTCGACCGGATGGGCGTGGATCTCTATGCGCTGGCGCTCGCGCATTGGCACGTCCTGGCTGGCCATCTGCCCCTGTAATTCCAGAATGCTGAGATTCATGGTCAGTGCCGCCCTGACCAGAACCAGCATACGCTGTTGTTCCCAGCCTAGATGCCGACTCAGCAGGATCGACATCATGGCAGTGTGCACACTGTGGCTGTAACCATAGTAGAAGGCTTTGGCGCTTTCCTGGCGCACTGCGCGGTAGATCGCGATCTCGGGATTGCGGTCCACCAATGCCACGATCTCCAGCACAAAACGCTCCAGTTGTGCAGCGAAACCGGCATGTGCCGAAACATCGGCGGCGATCCGGTGCAACTTCTCGGTGGTCTGATCCCACAGATCGAACAGATTGTGCTGGCGTACCACTGCGGCTGGCGCAGGAGCCACAACATCGTCTCGCCCGGCAACCAGTTCCTGGGCATCCACATAAGCGCCGCGCTTGAGCAGCAACTCGAGTTGGTGTTCGTTGTAGACCACATTTCCGCGGCGCAGCAACAAGGTGCCGCTTTGCTCGTACACATTCCAGGGCACCGCCTGGCCCAGCCTGACTTTCGAACGGGGCAAGCGCAGCATCTTCATGGCAGCATCGGCTCTATCAGGACCAGTCCCTCAGGCTGCGCCTGCCAGGACGGCAGCCACACGCTGGATGAAGCCGGTGGCATGTTGCGCATCGAGCCAGCGCACCACCACCACTGCCCGGTGCGCGTGCTCCACCCAGACATAGTGGCCACCGGCCCCGACCATGAACAGGCTTTGCGCTGACGCTCCGGGAAAGCTGTGACCACCCGGATTGAGCCAGCACAGCCAGCCATAGAACGGCGCGATGCCACAGGGCTGGCCCATGCGCTCGGCCCAGCCCGGAGGCAGCAGTTGTCGCCCTTGATGCCTGCCCCCATCAAGCAGCAACTGGCCGATGCGGGCCTGGTCCCTGGCACCGATCGAGACACCGCCGCCCCAGTGTGTGCCACCGGGCACCGATTGCACCCTGCGCGTGCCGCCTTCAACGGCTGGCAGCTCCACCCAGGCGTTGTCATAGCCACGCCAGTGCCAGTCCGAGGTTGCGCCCAAAGGCTGCAGCACAGCCTGTGCAAACACTTCCGGCAGAGGCTGGCCAAACAGGTGTAGCAGCGCCAGGGACAACTGGTTGATGCGAACGTCGTTGTATTCCCAGTAGCTGCCATTGGCGCCCAGCGGCCGAGGGTCGCCCTTGACACCGGCGGGTGGCTTGGGGTCGTGCGAAACCTTGCGGTATCTGTCCACCGTGTCGGGCAGCGCCAGGCATATTCCTTCCCATTCACTGGTCTGTTCCATCATCTGGGCCCAGGTGATGGCGCGATTTTGCTCTGATTCGAAGCCGATGCCCGGCACCCGCAGGCGAATCGGCTCATGCGGGTCCGGCAGCAGACCACGTTGTTGCGCCACACCGGCCAGCAGGCCCAGATAGGTCTTGGCAACGCTGAAGGTCAGGTCCGCGCGCTCAGGCTCGCCCCACGCCGCGATCTCCTTGCCGTGCTGCCAGATCACACCTGAGACCGGACCACGCGGGGATACGGGTCCCAGCAGCCGGTTCCAGGGCGGCGGATCGTCGTGGTGCACGCCAAAGGGACTTTGGCCGGGCGCGGGCGCGGCCGCCGGGTCGCGGGGCCAGGGCACTTCATGGGCCTGGGCAAAGGAGATGGCGTCACTGAACATGTCTCAATGTAGGTCCTGCTCCGGCGGGCCGCAATGGGGCAAGCACTACTCCATGCACGGCATGGCCAAACGCGGCTACAGCGGCAGGGCGGTGGTGCCCTTGACCCGGTCCAGCACGAAGCTGGTCTTGCAGTCCTGCACGCTCGGGTGCTTGAGCAGCGTGTCCATGACGAAGCGGGCGTAGTGCGCCATGTCGGCCACCACCACGCGCAACAGGTAGTCCATCTCGCCGGTCAGGGAAACACATTCCACCACCTCGGGCCAGGCCTGCACCGCCACCCGAAACAGGTCCATGGGATTGCGCTTGTGGCTCTCGCTGTGCTTTTCCAACCGCACATTGATGTAGGCCGTCAGGCCCAGGCCGATGCGCTCGGCATGGACCAGCGCCACATAGCCGGCAATCACCCCGGCCTCCTCAATCCGCTTGACCCGGCGCAGCGTGGCTGACGGCGACAGGCTGACCTGCTCGGCCAGTTCGTCGTAGGTGATGCGGCCGTTGACCTGCAACACGCGAAGTATGCGTCTATCAATCGCATCGAGGTCGATATCTGTTTTCATACCTATCATTTTGCAGGTTGTATGCGTTTAACGGCGCATTTGCGTGGAAATTTGCAGAAATGCTGCGCCCGCTTGTTCTTAAGCTTGCAGTTGACGAAAACGCGCTGCCCGCGTTGCCACAACTGGCCGCGCCCAAGCCCCGAACACACACCGCTACTGGAGACCCTCCATGCCTGACCTGTTTGACAATCCCATGGGCCTGATGGGCTTCGAATTTGTGGAGTTCGCATCACCTACGGCCAATGTGCTGGAGCCGGTGTTCGAGAAGCTGGGCTTCTCCAAGGTGGCGCAGCACCGTTCCAAGAATGTTTCGCTGTACCGCCAGGGCAACATCAATTTCATCCTGAACCACGAGCCGCGATCGATTGCCTCGTACTTCGCCGCCGAGCATGGACCTTCGGCCTGCGGCCTGGCGTTCCGGGTGAAGAATGCGCACAAGGCCTACGAACGCGCGCTGGCCCTGGGCGCGCAGCCGATCGACATTCCCACAGGTCCGATGGAGCTGCGCCTGCCGGCGATCCGCGGCATCGGCGGCGCGCCGCTGTACCTGATCGACCGCTTCGAGGAAGGGCGCTCAATCTATGACATCGACTTCGAATTCATCGACGGCGTGGACCGCAACCCAGTCGGTCACGGCCTGAAGATCATCGACCATTTGACGCACAACGTATATCACGGCCGGATGGCCTATTGGGCTCGCTACTACGAGCAGCTGTTCAACTTCCGCGAGATCCGCTACTTCGACATCAAGGGTGAATACACTGGCCTGACCTCCAAGGCCATGACGGCGCCGGACGGCATGATCCGGATCCCGCTGAACGAGGAATCCTCACGCGGTGGCGCCGGCCAGATCGAGGAGTTCCTGATGCAGTACAACGGCGAGGGCATACAGCACATCGCCCTGCTCAGCGAAAACCTGTTTGCCAGTGTGGACAGCCTGCGCGCCGCCGGTGTGCCGCTGATGACCGCGCCGCCCGCCACCTACTACAAGATGCTCGACGAGCGCCTGCCCGGCCATGGCCAGAACGCGGGCGAACTGCAAAGCCGCGGCATCCTGCTCGACGGCACCACGGAGGGCGGCTCGCAACGTCTGCTGCTGCAGATCTTCTCCCAGACCCAGCTTGGGCCGGTGTTCTTCGAGTTCATCCAGCGCAAGGGCGACGATGGTTTCGGCGAGGGCAACTTCAAGGCCCTGTTCGAATCCATGGAGCGGGATCAGATTGAACGTGGCGTGCTGCAGACGAGCTGAACCATGAATGCAGCACAGAAGGACTTGAGCCCGGCTGTTGCCGGTGGCAGCATGGACGCGCCGGCTGCAGCCGGCGGCCCAGCCTACCAATCCGGCTTCGGCAATGAATTCGCCACCGAGGCCCTGCCCGGCGCGCTGCCGGAGGGCCGCAACTCACCCCAGCGCTGCCCTTACGGCCTGTACGCCGAACAGCTCTCCGGCACCTCCTTCACCGCGCCGCGTGGCGAGAATCGGCGTTCTTGGCTGTACCGTATCCGCCCAGCCGCGATGCACGAGCCGTTTGTGTCGCTCCCACACGGCGGCATGACCAATGACTTTGGCCAGGTAGCCACGCCGCCGAACCAGTTGCGCTGGAACCCGCTGCCCATGCCACCGTCCGGCACTGACTTCATCGACGGCCTGGTGACCATGGCCGGCAACGGCGACCCGCATGCGCAGACCGGTGCCGCCGTGCACCTGTACGCCGCCAACCGCTCCATGGCCGGGCGCAGCTTCTACAACGCTGACGGTGAGCTGCTGTTCGTGCCGCAGCAGGGGCGGCATCGCTTTGTCACGGAGCTGGGCGTGATCGATGCCGAGCCGCAAGAGATCGTGGTGATGCCGCGCGGTGTGCGCTTCCGGCTTGAACTTGCGGCGGGCGAGAGCAGCATTCGCGGCTACATCTGCGAGAACTTCGGCGCCAACTTCCGGCTGCCGGACCGGGGACCGATCGGCGCCAACGGCCTGGCCAATCCGCGCGACTTTCTCACACCGGTGGCAGCCTACGAGGACGTGGAGGGCCCGCACACCCTTGTGGCCAAATTCATGGGCCAGCTCTGGTCAGCGCAGATGCAGCATTCACCGCTGGACGTGGTGGCCTGGCACGGCAACTGCGCGCCTTACAAGTACGATCTGCGGCGCTTCAACGTGATCGGCTCGATCAGCTACGACCACCCGGACCCCTCCATCTTCCTGGTGCTGCATAGCGCCTCGGACACACCCGGCGTGAGCAGCATCGACTTTGTGATTTTTCCGCCACGCATCCTGGCGATGCAGGACACCTTCCGGCCACCCTGGTTCCACCGCAACATTGCCTCCGAGTTCATGGGCCTGGTGCACGGGAAGTACGACGCCAAGGCCGACGGCTTCGCCCCCGGTGCCTGCAGCCTGCACAACAGCATGACTGGCCACGGACCGGACGCCCCCACTTTTGAAAAAGCCAGCAACGCCGACCTTAGGCAGGCCGACCACATCCAGGGCACCATGGCCTTCATGTTCGAAACCCGCCATGTGCTGCGGCCCACGCGTTACGCCCTGGCTACACCGCAGTTGCAGGCCGACTACTACCGCTGCTGGCAGGGCCTGCAAAAACACTTCGACCCGCGTCAGCCATGAACGCGCACATCGACAGCACCCACCACCCGGCCCTGCAGAGCTGGGTGGACTCAGCCAATGAGCCGGGCACCGACTTCCCCATCCAGAACCTGCCCTTCGGCCGCTTTCGCAGCGACGCCAGCGCGCCCTGGCGCATCGGCGTGGCCATCGGCGACCAGGTGCTGGACCTGGCAGCCACCGGTCTGCATCTGGACGCCGATATGCACCGGCTGATGGCGCAGCCGCAGAACCAACGGCGCGCTTTGCGCCTGGCGCTTTCACAGGGCCTGCGCGCCGGCAGCCACAGCCAAGGAAAGTGGTCCGCCGCACTGCTGCCACAAGCCAAGGTGGATCTGGGCCTGCCCTGCCCCATCGGCGACTACACCGACTTCTACACCAGCATCCACCATGCGACAGCAGTCGGCAAACTGTTCCGGCCCGACAACCCGCTGCTACCGAACTACCAGTGGGTGCCGATCGGCTACCACGGCCGGGCCTCGTCCATCATTGCCAGCGGCCAGGCCTTTCACCGGCCCCAGGGCCAGCTCAAGGCCGCCGATGCAGCCGAGCCGAAGCTGGGCGGAGCGCAGCGGCTGGACTACGAGCTGGAACTGGCCGCCTTCATCGGCCAGCCCAATAATCTGGGTGAACCGGTACCAATGGTGCAGGCCGAGGAGCACCTCTTTGGCCTGGCGCTGTTCAACGACTGGAGCGCACGCGACATCCAGCCCTGGGAATACCAGCCGCTGGGGCCTTTCCTGTCGAAGAACTTTGCCAGTACAGTGTCACCCTGGATCGTCACGATGGAGGCGCTGGCGCCCTTCCGTGCGGCCTTCACGCGGCCCGCTGCCGACCCGCAACCCCTGCCCTACCTGGACTCGGACACCAACCGCAGCAGTGGCGCGTTCGACATCGAGCTCGAAGTCTGGCTGCAGACGCCGGCCATGCGTGCGGTCGGGCGCGCTGGTGAGCGCCTGGTGCAGTCCAATTTCCGCCACGCCTACTGGACCCTGGCACAGCTGGTGTCGCACCACACGGTGGGCGGCTGCAACCTGCAAAGCGGCGATCTGCTGGGCACCGGTACGCTGTCGGGCCCAGAACCCGATCAGGCCGGCTCGCTACTGGAACTGAACCAGGGCGGCAAGCGTCCCATCGTGCTGGCCAACGGCGAGCAGCGCACCTGGCTGCAGGATGGCGACACCGTGATCCTGCGCGGCCACTGCCAGCGCGACGGCCTGCGGCGCATCGGCTTTGGCGAGTGCCGCGGCATGGTGCTGCCGGCGCGCAACTAGCACCAGGACAGGGGCCCCCATGCAACGACAGCTGCAAGACAACGCCAAGCACGGCCTGGCGGCTGGCGAGGCCGCGGTGCCAGCGCGCGCCGACTGGACCATCGACCAGGGCTGGGAGAGCTACACCGCCTTGGACCATGGCGTCTGGAAAACCTTGTTCGAGCGCCAGAGCGCGCTGCTGCCGGGCCGCGCCTGTGACGAGTTCGTGCGTGGCATGCAGGACCTGCCGATTGGCGCGGACCAGATACCCGATTTCCGGCGTCTGAGCGACGTGCTGATGGCACGCACCGGCTGGCAGGTGATTGCGGTTCCAGGGCTGGTGCCGGACGAGGTCTTCTTCGAGCACCTGGCAAACCGGCGCTTCCCCGCCGGCAACTTCATCCGCAAGCCCGAACAGCTGGACTACCTGGAAGAGCCGGACGTGTTTCACGATGTCTTCGGCCATGTGCCAATGCTGATGAACCCGATGATTGCCGACTATATCCAGGCCTATGGTGTCGGAGGCCTGCGCGCTCGCAAGCTCGGCGTGCTCGACAAGCTGTCCCGGGTCTATTGGTACACGGTGGAGTTCGGCCTGCTGCTGCAGCAGGACGGCCTGCGCATCTACGGCTCGGGCATTGCGTCGTCCTACACCGAGAGCGTGTTTGCCCTGGACGACGCCTCACCGAACCGCATCCGTTTCGAGCTGGAACGGGTGATGCGCACCAATTACCGGATCGACGACTTCCAAGAAAGCTACTTCGTCATCAGCAGCCTGGACGAGCTGCTGGAGCTGGCCCACATCGACTTCGCACCGCTGTACGCACGGGTACAGCGGCTTCCCGACTTCGAGCCCGGCACCATTCTGCCGACTGACACTCTGCTCAGCCGCGGTACGGGCGTCTACCATGCGACACAACGCGCCGCGGGCACAAACCCAGTGGCTACGGCTTGACGATGGCCGGCTGAAGTCCTTGTACACGGGATGAGCGACGAATCAGGTCGCCATCGAAGGTGGCAAAACCATCGCAACCCTCGCTCAGCGCGTGGTGCAAGGCATCGGCAAAGTCCCAGCCTTGGGACACCCGGGCCGCAGCCGCAACAATGGCCTCACGTTCCCCAAGTACCACGTTGGCCAGCGCGGTCAACTTGCCGATGACCTGTGCCACCAGTTTCGGCGCGTAGCCGTAACGCGAACGCAAGACCCACTCCAACTCCAGCACCACGGTCACGGGCACGAACGCTTTGTGCTCGGACAGAAATCTCATCGCGCGGGCCGACTGGTCCACATCGTCACGTACAAGAGCTCTCACCAGCACATTGGTGTCGACGGCGCGCATGGCTCAATCCTTGTAGCCCGTGACCCGCATCTCAGCTACAGAGACAACCGGGCCGTCGTACTTCAGCAGGGCGGCAATCTCGTCCAGACTGACCGTTTTTTTCGCAGGTGCCGGGGTCACCATGGCCCGCTTGCCATCCACCGTAACGTCAACGCGCATGCCCGGCTGCAGACCCAATGCCCGTCGCACCGCTATCGGCAACACGATCTGCCCTTTGGTGGAAATCAGCACAGCGCCCATCTGCGTCTCCCGAAAGTTTTACCAAGTGGGTATTATGCGCTGCCGTTCGGCAATTGTCGCCTGGCCGGACGCGGGGCAACCATCGCCACAACTGCCAGCGTCAACCGACCTTCAAAGATGCACCCTGCCGAGAATCCCATGGATAAAGCACGGAGCACTACTGCTTTCATAGCATCCAGTTACAGACCCCAAGTCCACTATAGTTGGGTGGCATCGCAGCGCTGAGCGCCGCGAGCACCAGCACCATGCTCCAGACCCCCTCATCCTTCATCAGCCTGTTGCGCGAACCGCCGCACGCCGATCCCCACAACTTTGTCTTTGCCGGCGACATGCTGCTGGTGCGCGAAGAGGACCTGGCCTTGCCCGAGGCTGCGCTGCTGGATGCACTGAATGTCGCCGCCAACCCGTTCCATCCGGTCGGCAGCCTGGCCGATCGCTATTGCCGCGCGCTCTGGCTGCCGGCCGACAGCACAGCGCCCGCAGGCCATGCCTTCCGCAAGCTGCGCAGCCTGTTTGGCGCCATGGACGAGGGCCTGCTGGCCGTGGCTGGGCGAGCCTTCCAGATTGCCGAATGGGCCCGCACGCACCGCTTCTGCGGCGCCTGCGGGAGCCTCACTGTGTTTGCGGAAGGCGAGCGCTGCGTGCGCTGCCCGGCTTGCGGCCAGGTGGCCTATCCACGCATCTCGCCGGCCATGATGGTGCTGATCCGGCGCGGCGAGTCAATCCTGCTGGCGCGGCACCACAACTCACCCACCGCCTTCTTCACGGCACTGGCGGGCTTTCTGGAAGCGGGCGAGTCGATCGAGGACGCGGTTCACCGCGAGGTGTTTGAAGAGGTAGGCCTGCAGATTCGCGACCTGCGCTACTTCGGCAGCCAGCCCTGGCCCTTTCCGCATTCGCTGATGGTGGCGTTCACTGCCGAATACGCCGGCGGCGAAATCCAGGTGGACGAGACCGAGATCGCGGAGGCGCGGTGGTTCGGCCCGGACGAGCCGCTACCCAGAACGCCACCGCGCTCCCTGTCCATCGCCGGGCACTTGATCCACGACAACTTACCGCAACGGTAGCTACTGCTTCAAGGCCGCGACCACGCCGGCTACGAAGGACTCAGCACGAACGGGAACGGGGACTGCTGAACCTGTGGCGAAGCTCTCGCCCCCGGCTTCAGCCGGCCGTCCAGAAGATGTAGTCGGCCTGGTACTTGACCATTTCCTTGCGGCCCAGGCTGGCAGCGTCACACAGCGCGGCTGGCGCCACGCCACCGGTGGTTGCCACGCGCTGCACATAGGCCACGCCCTGCATCGCACCTGTGCCCATGGCCGGATTGGCTTTCACCAGCTGCAGCGGGATGCTGCCCGGCGCTGCCGGCGCCACGGCCAGCTGCGCGCCGGTGATGCGCGAGCCGTCATTGGCTTCCCAGGTGGCGGGCGGGCCGTAATACTTGCCGACCTGTGTGCCGCTGCGGCTCATCAGGCGGGCGTCCGGCCCGGCGAAGAACCATTCGTGGCCGCCGGCGGCGCCGGCCTTGACCCGGCATTCGTAGGCGATCTGGCCGCTACCCACGGTCTCCATCACCACCTTGTGACCGGCGGGCACCTGCACCGCTGCCGGCAAGGCGCTCTGGTCAAAGGTCTTGGCCATCATCATGGGTCCGCTGCTGCAGGCCCCCAGCAATGCCGCACAAGCGGCCACGAAAGATATGCGCAACATGGTGAAAGCTCCTGGTCAGGTGAAAGGGAATCCAGGTCCGCTATACGCACCACGCAGGTCATTGGATGCAAGAAGGGGCCCACGCAGGAGGCACGCCAACTTTCGGGCCGGCAAAGACCGGCGTGGATCCGCGGAGCTTTGTCAATAGCTGAGCTTCGGATACCAATCCGTCCCGCGACCATCGGGCGTCAAGTCAAGCACCGACCAAAGCGACGCAATGTCAGGCGCGTCGCGCGGATCCTGACCTGGGTCTGCCATGTCCTTGGTCATCTCGCTGGCCCAGAACAGCCGCACCTCATTTCCGTTGCGTTTGAAGACAACCAAGGCCGGATACTCGCTGCCGTCGGGCATCAGGATGCCGAGATCCTTTGCGTAGTCGTCACCAACCGTCTGCACGAAATTCAGGTCGCGCCAGCCGCGTTCCTGCGCGAAGGCATATTGCCGCTCCACTGAGGAACGCCCCAGAATCTTCAGCGCTACCCGCTGCTTGATATCGGCGGCATTGCCATTGACAGCGCCCAGCCAGTTGGTGCACATCGGGCAAGGCCGCTCGCGCTGCGGCCCGTACATCCAGAAGTAGGTGACCAGCGTGTTCTTTTTGCCAAAGAGATCGAGCAGGCCGACCTCAAAGGCCTGCTCATCCTTGAAGCGATAGTTCTTGAGGATCACAGGCCCTGGCGGCAAGGCACGGCGCTGCACACCCAACCGGGTCATATGGCGCCGAAATTCAATCTCTTCGGCGAGCAGCGCTTTGCGGGCCGCTTCGTATTCGGCGGAGGCACCGGGGAATGGTGTTCGCGCCTTGATCGCCAATGCAGTTGCAGGGGTGAGGAGTTGTTCCATGCTTCGCGGGCCAGCGGATCGGATTCAGTGTTTCGCGGACTTGTCCGCAATGGGCGTTTCGGTGTGCATCACGCACTTCCAGCCGCCACCTTTGCGGACCCAGGTGGAGCTGTCACTCATTTCCTGGCTCACGCTCTCGCCCTTTCCTCGTGGCGCGACTCCCTGCTTGACGCCGTATGTCAAAACGGCAGTGGTTTCGTTCGGGAACAAGACCTTCATGTCGGCAAACTCGAACGAAGTCACCACCATCGATCCCTCGTCCGCCATCTTCCGGTAGCCCGCATGGTCAAACTTCATGCTGCCATGCGAACTCACCATCACGGCCGGTTCGCTCAGCAACTCCACAGCGGCGTCAGCATCCTGGTCCACCATCGATTGCCAGAACCGGGTTTCCAGTTCCACAAGTTTCTTCTCAGATGTCGTCATTTGCAGCTTCTCCAGTCAAAGGCCGATGTTTGCCCGTCCTGGTCAGATGCGCCAGTGGACAAGGTGCCCGTTCGCGGTAAGGTTTCTCTTACACGGCTCAGGGATGGCCGAGGTACAGGTAGATCGCAGCTTCGGTACCGTGGGTCTTGCCGATGCCCAGATAGACCGGACCGATCGGTGTGTCAGCGCCGGCCAGCAGCGTCATAGCGCGCTTGAAGTTGCCCAGCGAGACGCTCTCTTGAGGGGCGAAGGCGCCGCCGGCCTCCAGTGACACACCCAGGCGCAAGCCGAAGAGCGAGGGCATCTTGTGCGACCAGATCAGGCGCGTGAACAGTGTGCGTTCGCCAGGCAGCGAGTCGGGTGCCGTGCCGCTCAGGTTCAGGAACCCGCCGAGGGAAATCGGTGACACGGCATTGCGTCCCCGGCCGGCCCGGGCCGTGAGCAACAGCGAGTCCTGGCCGAGCGACAGCGCGCCGTCCCAACTCAAGGATGCGGTCTGGCGGGCATCGGTCTGTCCCGGTGCGGCGCCTATGCTGGCCAGGCTGACGTCGATGGCCTGGCCATGGCGCGGAAAGTTCGGATCATCCAGCGTGTCCCAGCGCAGCTGCAGCACGGTCACGGGGTAGGTCTCCTGCACCGTCGCCACCTGAGTCATTGCCAGCCGCGGCGCCAGCTGGTACTGCTGGCGCCCCAGCCCGAGCCGGAGCTCACCGTCGCGGCCCAGTTGCCGGCCCACAAAGCCCACCAGCGTCGTGGTCTTCAAGCCCACATTGGTCGAAAGCCCGGTCTGGCCCACCGGCACGCTGCGGTCCTCGCCGTCCAGGCTGGCCGTGGCGCTGACAAACCAATCGCGGCCGTAGGACAGCGGCTGGTACAGCTCGCTCTCGATGCCGCGCTTGCTGCCAATGCGCACCAGGTTGCGCCATTCGGCACCAAACGGGTTAACCCAGGTCATGGTGTGCAGCGCCAGCAGGCTGAAGCTGTTGTCACTGCGGAAGTCACTCTCCAGCCGGCCACCAAAGCGCAAAGTGTTGCCACCGGCCAGGCTTTCTTGCGGCCACAGCACCAGTTCGCGGCTGCGGCCACTGCCGCCCAGTGCGTAGTCCACGCGCTCGAAGTCGCCGGTGGCATTGAGCCGGCGCACCCGCTCATCCAGTTGCATCGCAGTC
>JANMKM010000024.1:0-2994 GCA_031372035.1 Rhodoferax sp.
GAAGAAGGCTCCAAAGGCACTCCCCTCTGACCAGGGGAAGGCCAAATGAGCATGAACCTTGTCACGCTGCTGTACCTGGTTGCCAGCATCTGCTTCATCCAGGCCTTGAAGGGCCTGTCGCACCCCACCACCTCGATCCGCGGCAATCTCTTCGGCATGGCTGGCATGGCCATCGCCGCAGTCACCACTGCTGCTCTGATCGTGCGTCTGGCCATCGGCAACGCCATGGGGCTGGCCTGGGTGTTGCTGGGCCTGGTGGTGGGTGGCGGCTATGGCGCCTGGCGCGCCAAGACGGTCGAGATGACCAAGATGCCGGAGCTGGTGGCGTTTTTCCACAGCATGATCGGCCTGGCGGCGGTGTTCATCGGCGTGGCGGCGGCCGTGGAGCCGGCAGCGTTCGGCATTGCCCCCAAGGGCGTACCGATCCCGCATGGCAACCGGCTCGAACTGGCGCTGGGTGCGGCCATCGGCGCCATTACTTTCAGCGGCTCGGTGATTGCCTTCGGCAAGCTCTCGGGGACCTACAAGTTCCGCCTGTTCCAGGGTGCGCCGGTGCAGTTCAAGGGCCAGCACATCCTGAACCTGGTGCTGGGCCTGGCAATGCTGTTCTTCATCGTCAGCTACACCGTCAGCGAGGCGAAGATCGATTTCGTGCTGTTGCTGGCGATTGCCTTCGTGCTGGGGGTGCTGATCATCATCCCCATCGGCGGCGCCGACATGCCGGTGGTGGTGTCGATGCTCAACAGCTACTCCGGCTGGGCCGCGGCCGGCATCGGCTTCTCACTCAACAACGCCATGCTGATCGTGGCCGGCTCGCTGGTCGGATCTTCAGGCGCGATCCTGTCCTACATCATGTGCAAGGCGATGAACCGCTCGTTCTTCAACGTGATCCTGGGCGGCTTCGGCGGCGAGGCCACGGGTGCTGCTGCCGGCGCAGCGGTGCAGCGGGCGGTCAAGAGCGGCAGCGCCGACGACGCCGCCTTTGTGCTGGGCAATGCCGAGACCGTGGTCATCGTTCCAGGCTACGGCCTGGCCGTGGCCCGGGCCCAGCATGCGGTCAAGGAACTGGCAGCCAAGCTCACGGCCAAGGGCATCAGCGTGAAGTACGCCATCCATCCGGTGGCCGGGCGCATGCCGGGCCACATGAACGTGCTGCTGGCCGAGGCCGAGGTGCCCTACGACCAGGTGTTCGAAATGGAAGACATCAACGGCGAGTTCGGTCAGGTCGACGTGGCCATCATCCTGGGCGCCAATGACGTGGTGAACCCGGCCGCTCACATCAAGGGCAGTGCCATCTATGGCATGCCGATCCTGGAGGCCTACAAGGCCAAGACCATCATCGTCAACAAGCGCTCGATGGCTGCCGGCTATGCAGGGCTGGACAACGAGTTGTTCTACATGGACAAGACCATGATGGTGTTTGGCGACGCCAAGAAGGTGGTTGAGGAAATGGGCAAGGCGATTGAATAGCCGGTGCCCGGATATAACGCAATCGGAGACAAAACCATGACAGAGCGCATCTGGCTCAAGAGCTACCCCCCGGGCGTGCCCGCAGACATCGACGTGGCGCAGTACACGTCGCTGGTGGCATTGCTGGAGGAAAGCTTCAAGAAGTACGCATCCCGGACCGCCTACCACTTCATGGGCAAGGACGTCAGCTATGCCCAGACTGACAGCCTGAGCCAGGCCTTTGCCGCCTACCTGCAAGGCCTGGGTCTGGCACGGGGCGACCGGGTCGCCGTCATGATGCCCAATGTGCCGCAGTACCCGGTGGCCGTGGCCGCCATCCTGCGCGCCGGCCTGGTGCTGGTGAACATCAACCCGCTGTACACACCGCGCGAGCTGGAGCACCAGCTCAAGGACTCGGGTGCCAAGGCAATCGTGATCCTCGAGAACTTTGCCTTCACCCTGGAAAAATGCATCGCCGCCACGCCGGTAAAGCACATCGTGTTGTGCGCCATGGGCGACCAGCTGGGCCTGAACAAGGGCACGCTGGTCAACTACGTGGTGCGCAACAAGAAGAAGATGGTGCCGCCTTTCAACCTGCCCGGCGCCGTGCGCTTCAACCAGGCCATCGCCCAGGGCACCCGCGGCACGCTGAAGAAGCCGGACATCAAGGCCGATGACGTGGCCGTGCTGCAATACACCGGTGGCACCACGGGCGTGTCCAAGGGTGCCGTGCTGTTGCACCGCAACCTGATCGCCAACGTGCTGCAGAACGAGGTCTGGGGCGAGCCCCTGCTAAACCAGATCCCGAAGGGCGAGCAGCCGGTGATCGTCTGCGCGCTGCCGCTGTACCACATCTTCGCTTTTACCTACTGCATGATGCTGGCGATGCGCAAGGGCGCCAAGCTGCTGCTGATCGCCAACCCGCGCGACATGCCCGGCATGCTCAAGGAGCTCTCGGCCCACAAGATCCACCTGATGCCGGGGGTCAACACCCTGTTCAACGGTATGGCCAATCACCCGGACTTCAGCAAGGTGGACTGGAGCCACCTCAAGGCCGCCACCGGTGGCGGCACGGCGGTGCAGGGCCCGGTGGCCAAGCTCTGGCTGGAAAAAACCGGCCGGCCGATCCTGGAAGGCTATGGCCTGAGCGAGACCTCGCCCACAGCCACTGGCAACCCGGCCAACGCCACCGAATACAGCGGCTCGATCGGCGTGCCCATGCCCAACACCTGGCTCAAATTGCTCGATGACGACGGCAACGAGGTCGGACCGGGCCAGTCAGGCGAGATCGCGATCAAGGGCCCGCAGGTGATGGCCGGCTACTGGCAGCGCCCGGACGAAACGGCCAAGGTCATGACGGCGGACGGCTACTTCAAGACCGGCGACATCGGCGTGGTGGACGAACGTGGGTTCTTCAAGATCGTGGACCGGAAGAAGGACATGATCCTGGTCAGCGGCTTCAACGTGTTCCCGACCGAACTGGAAGAGGTACTGGCTTCGATGCCGGGCGTGATGGAGTGCGCCTGCGTCGGCGTGCCTGACGCC
>JANMKM010000100.1:0-5454 GCA_031372035.1 Rhodoferax sp.
CACTGCCGGCGACACCGGCTTGTCGGTGCTCAGGCTGATCGTGCCCTTGACCCGCGGATCGACCACCACATTGCGGCCGGTGATGGTGGCCATGGTACGCGCCACGGCCTCGATTTCGGCGTTGGTGAAATTCAGGGTGACGGGTTCACCGCGCTGCGGCTGCGGCTGCGGCTGCGCAGCCGGAGTTTGCGCCCCTGCTTGAGAGGAAAAAACGCCCAAGATACCCGCCAATAAAGCACGGAGCGCTACTGAGCAAATAGCATTGCGGGCTTGGCTGGAAGTCGATAAGGTCATGCGGTGTCAACCCACTTTGATGATGCTGCGTGCCCCGTCCCGGCGCCCGAGGATGTTGAGCAGATTGGACAGGGCGGCCAGGTGTTCGGGGTCGGCGCTGGCCACTCCGTCGAAGCGAAAGCGCGAGCCGTTCCACAGGCCCGCGCCCTTGAGCTCCAGGCTGCCCTGGGTGGTTTCAAGCGCAAGCGTTGGCGTAGGGCCTCCCTGGATGGTGATGCGGTAGCTGCCCATGGGTTGCAGGGTGGACAGGCGCGAGGAGATGTTGACGGCGTCGAGCAGGGCCTGTCCGGCAATGGCCCATTTGCCGTCGGCCCATTCTACTGAAAGGCCCTGGCTGGCCAGCTGCAGTTGACCCTGCGGCTGGACCGTGTTCCAGGGTGTGCCCAAACCGCTGACCAGGCTGGCCGGCCAATGGGACTGGCTGTCCGCCAGGCTCAGGCGCAGCGCGCCCGGTAGCCAGGCCAGCGCCAGCGCAAGTGGCCGCTCCATGCAGCAGGGCAGCAGCAGGCTGGCGTGCAGCCCTTGTGCAGCGGGACGCAGCTCCCAATACACCCGGCTGGGCAGACTGGCGCGGTCCTGGCTGCCAAGACCGCCGGACAGCAGAAGGTTGGCCGAGCCGCTCCACAGCGTGCCGCGCGCATCCTCCAGCAGGACCCTGCCGCCGCTGCCCTGCAGCAACAAGGGCGCCAGCCAGCGGGCCGGTGGAAACAGCAGCAGACACAGCAGCACACCCACCACGGCCCCGCTCCAGGCCCAGGCCCAAAGCGTCGCTTCACGGGGGGACGAGGGCACGGGCATCAGCGTGCTGGCAGGTTCAGCACCAGGCTGCCGTCCCAGACTGCAGCCGCTGCGGCCGGACCGGTCGTGGCGCGCGACAGGTGCGCTTCGGCCGGGACTGCGCGGGCACCGATGCGGGCCTGGATCAGCCATTGCGCCAGGGTTTCGGCCGACACGCCCTTGAAGGTGACCCGTGCCCTATCACCCGCAATGCTGAGTTGGGCGCCGGCCCCCAGCCGTTGCTTGACCGAAGCATCGAGTGCGCGCAAGGCATCGTCATAGGACATGCGGGGTTGCGCCTGCAGCGCCCGTGCCTGCGCCTGAAGGCCCTGGATCTGCTGCAACTGGCTGTCCAATGCTGCCTGCTGGACTTCGCTGCTGCGCAACACACCCAGAGCTGGCGCCAGGGCGACCAACCATAGCAAGGCCAGTGACACAACCCCAGTGCCTAGCAGCAACAGCGCGCGCTCGCGTCGGGCCAGCGCATCCCAGCGCTGCTGCAATCGGGATGGCGTCATGGTCTGCCTCCCACCTTGAGCACCAGCATATCGCCGTCCATGCGGGCCGCAATGCCTCGTGCCTGCAACTGGGCCTGCAACTGGCTTTGTTCCACAGGCGCCAGCATCAGACCCTTGGCCCGCAATTCGCCGGTCACAAAATCGATACCGCTCAAGGGCTTGCCTGGCGGCGCTGCGGCCGCCAGCGCCGCCAGCAGGGATTCCAGGTCCTGGCCGGAGGGCGCACCGGTTGCCAGGCGCAGGGCTGCCAGCTCGGATTCCATCTGCTGCTGTGGATAGACCACCAGCTTGACGTGCGGGAAAGTGCTGGTCACAGCCTGGCTCAAGGCGCTGCGCTTCTCCTGCAGCAGATTTTGTTCCTTCCAGGCCCAGGCATTGATGCCGGCCAACTGGGTCAGCAGCAGTGCTGCCATGGCCCAGCGGGCGGCACGCCAGCGCGGCGCGCGGGCCAGCGTGCGCAGTGCGGCGGCCAGCCTTTTCCAGGCGCGGCCGCTGCCGCTGTTGACGAGTTCGAATTGCGCCAGGTCCCAGCCCGAAGCTGCTGCCTGCAGCCAGCGCTCGGCATTGAGTTGCAGCCGCGCCGGACGCTGGAACAATGCTTCTGCCAATGCCGCGACGGCCGGCTCGGCCACGATGGCGGCGTCTGCCGGCCAATGCAACAATGCCACGCTGGCGCTGCCGGGCGGCAGCACCAGCACGCCGCGCGGCCCGCTGGCGATGATCCGGGCATGGGCCTCGTCGCCGGTGAGCACCACAGCGGGAGTTCCGGTGTCGGGGACAAACTCCGGCACGATGCGGGCGGCAGTCTTGCCGGCCTGCTCCAGGGCCTGCAAGGCGGCGCGCAACCAGGCCCGGTCACATGCCGCCACCCAGACCGGGGCATCGTCCCGGGCCAGCGGCGCCAGTGCAAAGTGCAACTGGGCTGGCTCGTCCAGCAGCCGCTCTTCCAGCAGGCCTACGAGCACATTGCGCAGGCGCGGGCTGCCGCCGTCCGACAACCAGGCCCGGCCGAGCGTGCCGCGGGGCAGCGTGACCTGGTGCCAGGACAGTGCCTGTGCCGGAACCAGCGCCACCACCTCGGCACCGCTGGCGACTGGCGGCAACAAGCCCAGGGGCACGCTGCCGTGGTTGCTGGCAGTCTCGCCGTCGATGCTGATGGCGTAGTCGTATGGCGTGGCCGGGCCGGCGGGTAGCAACGGCAAAACGAGGATCAGTGAGGTCATGAACGCATCTCGGCGCTGATTGTAGATAGCCCACTCTGGAGCAACCGGGCTGCGGCCATTCAGGGGTCGACGTCGTGTTCACGCCACAGGGTCTTGACCAGCAGGCCGTCACGCTGAACCACGGAGCGCTCCTCGCTGACGACCCGGTCCTGCCGCAAGCGCCCGCGCACCTCGAAGAAGCGTGACGTGGTGCTGTGCTGGGCTTCCGTCAGGTGACTGGCGAGCTCGGGCAGCGCGCGTCCGGCCTCGGCCAGGGTGGTGAAGTGGGTGCGCGAGCGCAGGGTGACCAGGCGTTGTGCCGAGGCCATGTCCAGGGATTCGATGCTGGCGTACAGCACCTCGGCGCTGGCCGTGTTCAGGTTCACCGGGGTACGCATCGGCAGCAGCGTGACAAAGGGTTTGAGCGCATATACCGTCTTCAACGGCAGGCCCAGCCAGGCGACCTGCTCGACCCGCTGTGGCACCAGGGCTGCGGCCGCGCCAGAGCGGTTGTCGGTGCTGGTATCGAGCGCAAAGCGCAGGTTTTCCGCCAGCATGGCGAGTTCGCGCGGCGGCAGTTCCAGCAGCTCAAACAGCTTGGACAAGGCGCGCAGTGCCGGTTCCGAAACCTTGCCGTTCTCGACCAGATTGAACAGGTTCAGGCGCGACTGCAGGTCGATGATCTGGCCCGACAGAAAGGCCTCGGGTGCGGTGTCGGTGGGGTCTACGGTGTTGCTGTTGTCGGCCGCGAGGAATGTGGACAGGCGTGCCTCCTGCAAGGGTACGGCCCAGACCTCTGCCAGGTGGTCGGCACCGCCGGTGCGGGCATCTTCGCGCAGGATCAGGCGGGCCCAGTCCTGGGCACCGGTCAGGATCCACTGTGCCTGCACCCGGCTGCGGTGTGCGGTTTCGACCTCCAGGTTGCGCCACTGCTGCCACATGGCGGCGGCCGCCAGGCTGGCCACCAGCGTCACTGTCAGCATCGCCATCAGGATGGCAGCACCTTTCTGGCCCCCACGTTCGCCCGCTGCGCGTGGCTCTCTGCCCCCCGGGGGGGCTTTCGCGCCTTGGGGCGGCCCGGCGACGCTCAGGTGGCCCTCACGTTCGCCCGCTGCGCTCACGATTTGCCTCCGCCCACGCCGGGGCGGATCCAGTCGTGCTGGATGACGCCGGCCAGGGGGTGTTCCGCCGGCAGAGTCAGGACCAGGCGGATGCCATCGGGTGCCACCTGCGCCGCGGTGACGGTGGCCTCGGCACTGCCATCGCCGCTGGACAGCGGGTTGCTCCAGGCGTCCGAACGGAAATAGAAAATCTGCCATCCCGCCAGGGGCACTACCGCCACTTCGCGCCGGCGCTCTTCATCGCCCGGGTTCTGGGCCCACTGCGCCGCTTTCAGCCAGGCCTGCTCCAGTTCGCCCCGCGTGCGCAGTGGTGGCGACTGCCAGCGCAGCCAGGTACCCTCTGCGCCAACAGTGCGGCGCGACCAGGCGACCACCAGCAGGCCCTCGCCCGGCCAGGCGCTGCTGCGGCGTGTCAGGCGCAACACCCTGCCATCCCAATCCATCGATGCTGCCTGCGGCAACTGCACGATGGCATCCAGATCGGCGGCCCACTGGCCGAGCCCCGCCTCCAGCGCCAGCACTGCATCGGTGCGCTCCTGCGTTTGCCCATGCACCCGCATCATCCCGTCCAGGCCGCGCCAGCTCAGGGCCGCCATCATCGCCATCACAGCCAGCGCCACCAGCAGTTCGATCAGGGTGAAGCCCCTCACAGGCGGTCGGCGGGACATCAGAAGCGCCCCACGACGGTAGACAGCCGCAGCAGGGCTGCATCACCCTCTGTGACCCGCGCGTCCACGCGCCGGAAATTCGGATTCGGCGTGAGCCGCACCGAGAGTTGCACCTGCAACTGTCGGCCGGCTTGCTCGCAGACCGTGTCGCTGTCGCCCACACCCGGCATCTGTTTGGACAGGCGTACCGCAATCAGGGCGTTTTCGGCGCACAGCTGGGCCAGCAGCAGATCACTCTGGCGCGTGGCATTACGGGTCAATGCGGCGCTGGCCTGGAAGCCGGCAATCAGCGCGATCGAGACGATGGCCAGGGCCACCAGTACCTCGACCAGCGTGAAGCCGCGAACCCGCTTCATGGCGCCTGCGGCGCGGGCGTCGCGCTTTGCACGTGGAACGGACGCACGCCGTCGGTCACGATCTGCAGCTGCTGGGCATGACCGCGCGAGCGCAAGGTGATGGTCTGCGGGCCGATGATCGGCTCCGGCCCCAGCACGATGGCAGCGCCGCTGGCAAAGGTGTCTGGTGCCAGCCAGACCACGGGCTGGGTGTCGGCGCGCAGCACGTCAAAGGCGAAGCCGGTCTCGGTGCTGCGCCAGCGCACCGGCACGCCGCTGGCGCGCGATTGCGCCCGTTGCGACTCCAGTAACGCGGACAGGCGCAGGGCCTCGCGCTCCAGGCCGGTCTGGGTGGAGTCCCGCAGTGCCAGGGTGACGCCGGCGGAGGCGATGGCGATGATGGCTACCACCACCATCAATTCGAGCAGGGTGAAGCCCTGTTGGGCCCTTCGGCGGATCATGCTGTCAGCCGGTGCCGGGCCGTGCCGGCTACTGCCAGCTGCCAATGTCGGCGTTCTTGCCTTCGCCTCCGGGCTGGC
>JANMKM010000140.1:0-5586 GCA_031372035.1 Rhodoferax sp.
CACCAGGATGCGCAGCCGGGGCCGCTCCAATTTCACCAGCTTGATCAGCTCCATGCCGCTGCGCCCCGGCATCGACAGGTCCAGCACCAGCACGTCGAACTGCAGCTCGCTCACACACTGCATCACCCCGGCGCCGTCAGCGGCCTCGCCGGTAACACGCATGTCGTCAATGGACGAGACGATGCCCTTGAGGCCTTCGCGCACGATGGCGTGGTCGTCGGCAATGACGATCCGTATCACACTTGGGGCCCAGGCGGGCTCAGGGGGATGCGGACTTCGATGCGGGTGCCCTGCTGCTGCTGGCTGTCAATGCTGATGGCGCCCTTGAGCAGCTGGGTCCGCTCGCGCAGGCCCATCAGGCCCAGGGACAGTGGCTTGCGCGGCGCATCGACAGCAAAACCCCGGCCGTTGTCCTGGACCCGCAGTGAGACTGCATCCGGCTCGCGCACCACCTGCACCGCGACCCGGGTGGCCTGGGCATGCTTGGCCACATTCGCCAGGGACTCCTGGACGATGCGGAACACGGCCGTGGCATAGGGTTCGTGCAACTCCAGGTCGTCGGCGATGTGGAGGTCACAGACCACACTGCTGCGTTCGCTGAAATTGTGGGTCAGCCACTCAATCGCCGGCGCCAGGCCCAGGTCATCGAGCAACAGCGGCCGCAGATCGGCAGCGATGCGCCGGGTGGCAGCCACGCAGCCGTCGAGCATGCCCAGCATCTGCGCCAGCTTCTGCGCCACCGGCGGCGCCAGAGGCCCCAGCTTGTCGCGGACCCAGATGGTGTCCATCTTCAGCGCGGTCAGGGATTGCGCCAGTTCGTCATGCAGTTCACGCGCGACCCGGGTCTTCTCCTGCTCCCGGATGGCGCTCGCCGCACTGGCGAAAGCAGCCAGTTCCTCCTGGGCACGGACCCGCTCGCTCACATCGCGCAGGATCACGGTGAACAGGCTGCCCTCCGCAGTGCGCAGCTGGGAGATCGAGGCGTCCAGCGGAAACTCCTCGCCGTTGGCACGCAGCCCGTGGATGACAGTCCCATCCCCCATGCGCCTGGAGCTCACACCCAGGCTGGCAAAACGTGCAATATGGCCGTGGTGGGCCTGGTGAAAGCGCGCCGGAATCAGGATATCCAGCGGTTTGCCGATGACGTCCGCGGCGGGCCAGCCGAAGATCCGCTCGGCGGCCTGGTTGTACATGATGATGCGTTGCGCAGCATCCACCGTGATGATGCCGTCCATGGCCGAGTCGAGCATCCCACCCAGCAGTGCCGCGGCATGGCCCAGCGACGGCGACGCGCCGTGCGATTGCAGGTTGTGCGTGAGAATCTCAAGGGTGGTTCCGGGCATGGGCATTGGTTCGCGGCAGGCCCGAATTTAACCTATGGCGCGCTCCGACCATGCGCGCGTGCCTGGCAAACCGCCCTGGCGCAAGCATCAACCTGCGTCGTCGTCCGGTACCTCCGCTCCGATCGCACCCTGGTTGACCTGGCCTGAGGGCATGCCCAGCAGGACCGTGAGCGCGTTCGAGGCGGTGGTCACGGCCCAGAACACAAAGAAGCCCAGGGTGTAGATAGCCTGGCGCGACCAGGCCAGGGGATGGCCCGACCACTCCAGGTCCATCGGGTCCACCACCGCAAACACCAGCAGTTCCAGCACGCAGGCCGCCAGAAACGACGGCCAGGCAATGCGCATGAGTTTCTCGATCGGCATGGTGTGCCTTCGTGGCTCAGGGCTGGCGCGGTGCGGGCGGCGGCGTGGCCGCATGGTTGCGGCCCTGCAGCGCCGGCATCAGCGACTTGTCCTCGGCGGCCAGCGTCTTGTTGTTCTCCAGGCCCTTGCGGTAGTAGTCCTCGGCCACCCGTTGATCCGGGTAGCGGACCGCGATCCAGGCGGTGCACAGGGCTGCCACCACCACCACGGCTGGCCCGGACAGGACCATCCAGACCATGCCGTACTTCCACCAGGGTGCTGAAACGGGGGTATTGGTTGTCATTGCTTGTCTCCTAACGGGGTACCAGAAACACGGATTTCTCGCTCACATGGCCGTCGCCGGTGATGGCGCCGATGCCGAAGTGGATCGGGTGCGATCCCGCTGCAGCCGAGCCATAGGGGATCTGCAGCCGCACTGCGACCCAGCGCGATTCGGCCGGCCCCACCAGCACCTCGGACTCGGAGGCCAGCACCAGACCCGGCAGGCCATCCACCACGATGCGGTAGCGCTGTGGCTGCTCGGTTGCATTCATGACCTGCAGCCGGTAGACGTTCTCCAGTTTGCCGCCGGCCACGATGCGCGACAGTGCAGCGCGATCCCGCACCACGTCCACCTTCAAGGGTGTGCGCACCATCAGCCCCAGGCCCAGGCCCAGACACAAGGCCAGCAGGATGCCGGCATACACCAGCACCCGCGGGCGAAACACATGACGCATGATCTGGGCCTGGCTCCAGCCCTTGCTGACCGCGTTCTGGGTGGTAAAGCGGATCAGGCCGCGCGGGTAGTCCATCTTGTCCATCACGCCGTCGCAGACGTCCACACAGGCGGCGCAGCCGATGCACTCGTACTGCAGGCCCTTGCGGATGTCGATGCCGGTGGGACAGACCTGCACGCACAGGCTGCAGTCCACGCAGGCGCCCAGGCCCAGCGCCGATGCATCCGCACTGCGCGAGCGCGCACCGCGGGGCTCGCCGCGGGTCGTGTCATAGCTCACGATCAGGGTGTCGCGGTCAAACATGGCGCTCTGGAAGCGCGCGTAGGGACACATGTACTTGCAGACCTGCTCGCGCAGGAAGCCGGCATTGCCGTAGGTGGCCAGGGCGTAGAAGAAGACCCAGAACACCTCCCACGATCCCATGCGGGTCTGCAGGAACTCCAGGCCGAGCTCATGGATCGGTGTGAAGTAGCCGACGAAAGTGAAGCCGGTCCACATCGCCAGGCCCATCCAGACCACGTGCTTGTACCACTTCTTCACCAGTTTCTCGAGTGAAAACGCAGCGTCGTCCAGTCGCATGCGGGCCGAGCGGTCACCCTCGATCTTGCGCTCTATCCACAGGAACATCTCGGTATAGACGGTCTGCGGACAGGCAAAGCCGCACCACAACCGGCCGGCCACGGCGGTGAACAGGAACAGGGAGAGAGCGCTGATCACCAGCAGGCCCGTGAGGTAGATGAAGTCCTGCGGATACAGCACATACCCAAGGATGTAGAAGCGCCGCGCACCCAGGTCGAACAGCACGGCCTGGCGTTCGCCCCACTGGACCCAGGGCAAACCGTAGAACACCAGCTGGGTCAGGCAGACAAAGGCCCAGCGCCAGTTGACGAAGCGGCCACGGACCGAGCGTGGGTAGATCTTTTGCTGCGCCTCGTACAGCGAACCGCCCGCGCCGTCTGCCGGCTCGGCAACGATGGGTATGACCTTCCTCGGGACTTGGGCCATGCCAGCGGTCATGTCACGGGATCGGGGCGCCGGCAAGTCATGGCTTGGGCGCCGGCTTGTTGGACAGACCCCAGACGTAGGAGGCCAGCACCTGGATCTGGGCCGGTGTCAGCTTCTCGGCCTGTGCCGGCATCTCGTTGAGCTTGCCGGCAGTGACCATGGCCACTATCGCCTGCTCACCCCAGCCATGCAACCAGATGTCGTCAGTCAGGTTGGGGGCGCCCAGGGCCTGATTGCCCTTGCCATCCGGTCCATGGCAGGCGGCACAGACCGCGAACTTGGGCTTGCCCAGGCTGGCGCGCAGGGAATCGTGCGGGCTGCCCGACAGGCTGAGCACATAGTTGGCCACGTTCTTCACGTCGTCCGGCGTTCCCACAGCGGCCGCCAAGGGTGGCATCTGGGCGCGCCGGCCGGCGGTGATGGTTTCCAGAATCTTCTCGGGCGTGCCGCCGTGCAGCCAGTCGGTGTCGGTCAGGTTGGGAAAGCCCTTGCTGCCGCGTGCGTCCGAGCCGTGGCACTGGGCGCAGTTGTTCATGAACAGGCGCTCACCGATGGCCATGGCGGCGCTGTCACCAGCCAATTCCTGCGGCGGCTTGGCGCTGAACTTGGCGTACAGCGGCTCCAGGTCCTTGTTGGCCTGCGCCACTTCGGCGTTGTACTCGCCGCGTGTGGACCAGCCAAACTCGCCAGCGTAGCTGCCCAGTCCCGGAAACAGCACCAGATAGACCAGCGAGAACACGGTGGTCAACACGAACAGCCACATCCACCAGCGCGGCAGCGGGTTGTTCATCTCGCGCAGGTCTTCGTCCCAGACGTGGCCGGTGCTGTTGTCGCTGTGGGAGACCACCTTCTTGCGGGCGGTGATCCACAGCCCCAGCATGCAGGCGGCAATGCCCAGCAGGGTGATGACGCTGATGTAGATCGACCAGAAGCCGGAAGTGAAATCGCTCATGAAGGGCTCCTGGGATCAGTCCTGGTCAAAGGGGATGCGGGCGTCACGCTCGAAGCGCTCGCGGTTGTTGCGGCTGAAGGCCCATGCGCCGATGCCCAGGAACACCAGAAAGCAGGCAATGGTGGCGATGATGCGAAGGGTTGTGATGTCCATGTTGTTTTCCTACTTGAGGGAGCGGCCGAGCACTTGCAGGTATGCGATCAGCGCGTCCTGCTCGGTCTTGCCGGTCACGTCTGCACCGGCCTGGGTGATTTCGGCGTCGGTATAGGGCACGCCCACCATGCGCAGCGCCTTCATCCGTGGCGCCATGTCAGCCGGATCCACCTGGGCCTTTTCCAGCCAGACATAGGACGGCATGTTGGACTCCGGCACCACGTCACGCGGGTTGTTGAGGTGGATGCGGTGCCATTCGTCGCTGTACTTGCCGCCCACCCGGTGCAGGTCCGGGCCGGTGCGCTTGCTGCCCCACTGGAACGGATGGTCATAGACGAACTCGCCGGCCACCGAGTAGTGGCCATAGCGCAGGGTCTCGGCCCGGAACGGCCGGATCATCTGCGAATGGCAGTTGTAGCAGCCCTCGCGCAGGTAGATGTCGCGCCCGGCCAGCTGTAGCGCCGAATAGGGCTTCAGGCCGGTGATGGGTTCGGTGGTGGACTTCTGGAAGAACAGTGGCACGATCTCGACCAGGCCGCCAAAGGCGATCACCAGCAGGATCAGCACGATCATCAGGAAGTTGTTGGTCTCGACCTTCTCATGCGAGAAGCCGGTGGGTGTCTGGTTGTCGTTCATGGTGTTGTGCTCCTCAGGCATGGGCCAGGACCGGTGCCGGAACCAGGATCCGGGCGGCGCGACCACGCGCCACCGTCATCCAGACGTTCCAGGCCATGACCAGCATGCCGAACAGGTACAACAGGCCACCGAGCATGCGCACCACATAGAAGGGATAGGTGGCCTTGACGCTCTCGACGAAGGTGTAGGTCAGGGTGCCGTCACTGTTGATGGCGCGCCACATCAGACCCTGCATCACACCGGCGATCCACATCGCGGCGATGTACAGCACGATGCCGACCGTGGCGGTCCAGAAGTGCAGTTCGATCGCCGGCACCGAGTGCATCTTCTTCTGGCCGAACAGGCGCGGCACCAGGAAGTAGAGTGAGCCCATCGAAACCAGCCCCACCCAGCCCAGCGCGCCGGAGTGCACGTGGCC
>JANMKM010000159.1:0-3973 GCA_031372035.1 Rhodoferax sp.
CCTGATCGACCGCAACCCGGCGATATTTGCGCAGACCCTGGGGCTGGACCCGGTTGCAGTGCCAGAGAAAAGGCAACGCACCATGGCACAAATCTTCACCAGTCCGGGCAAGGGTCCAAAGCGCGAAAAGCCTATAGGGAAAAGCCACACGCCAAACCCTATAGGGATTGAAGTTCCAGCCCCAAGCGATTCCCTATCCTGTGTAGGGTTTGCACGGCAACATGCAGCACCGCCACCTACCTGCACGACCAGCATTGAGCCCGCACCTGCCGACCCTGAACGGGTTGTGGATCGCGACGGTTGCGACGTTCCAGCATGGGACGACTTCAATCAACTGGAGCCCCAAGACTGACCAACAGCACACAGCATGGACGCAGAGTTATCCACGGCGGCGGGCGTCGCCTGCGACGAACGCAGAGCCGCGGTGGGTAACTCGGGGAGTACCAATGACCAAAAAATCCACAGGCAATTCACCCGAAACCAAAGGCACGACGACACTTGTCGCCATACCTACCCCCCCGATAAACCTGCACGACCTGGAAGCCGTGCGGCGCGAAATGGCGCGGGTTTACAGGGACATGCGCGGACACCTGATCGACATGCAAGACGGCACGCGATTGGTGTACGCCCTGGCGCAGATCGGCAAGCTGCACGAAGCGGTGGAACTTGAACGGCGCATCACCTTTTTGGAAGGAGTCACCAAATGACCATTACAACCCGCATTGCCAAACTGGAGCAAAGGCTGACACCAAAGCGACCGGAACCACTGTTCATTATTCGACGCATCTCCGGCCAGCCCCCATCGGAACTCATGCACCTGCGGACCGGCAACCAAGCATGGACCAGGATCGATGGCGAAACAGAAGACGCATTTAAGGCGCGGGCCGTACGCGAAGCACTGCCCACACCACAGACGACCGTCTTCATTGTGAATCGGCTTTTGCATGACCAAGGTAAACACCTGGAAGGGAACGCGACATGACGCTGGATAGCCGCATTGCCAAGCTCGAAACCAAGCTGCTGCCAAAGGCACAGACCCCGGTTCACATCTTTGTCTGTTGGGCGTCACAAGGCGGCCAAGTACGCGAGTTTCAACGGCTGCGCCACGGTACGCGGCAGTGGGACCGGATGAGCGACGAGACTGAAGAACGGTTCAAGGCTCGGGCCATTCGAGAAGCTGGAAGCAATGCGCCGATGGCGCTATTCTTTGCGGACTGACGGATTGCCAGACCAACAATGAAGAAGTCATGAGAGTCGCCCAAATGCTAGTGTCATGTGCCGCCCTGGTGGGCTGTACGAGCCATGACGTTCAGACCCAGCTTGACGGATGCGTTGCCGCAAGTTTGAGCACCAATGTTCCCAAAGGGGAGCGAGCGACTTTTGTCAGAGCGTGCATGGGAAGCAAGGGCTATGGCGAACGTGCTTCGACAGAGTGCCTTTCAGCTCGATCCCATGGCCTGGACTTGGCGACTTGCTATTACAAACGCGGCGTATGGCACGAAATCAACAACGCGCTGAAGTGATCGCGCCTGCCATTTCGTCGTGGGACACTGGCGGGACATCGCAGGTAGAAAAACCAGCACAAACCAATGCAAATGGAAGCACTCGCTAACCGTCCGCACCGCATGGGAATTGCTCTGCTTTGTACTGGCTTGCTCCGGTAGAATGGGTCTCTCAGAATCATAATCCACAGGTCCGCGGTTCGAATCCGTGAAGCGCCACCATCCAATACCCCCTGCGCGGGCCGCCGCTGCGGCCAGGCACTTGGCGCAGGTTCCCGCCACCGGAAAGCCGTCACAGGCGATATGAGTCCATGGCCAAGAAAGTATTCATCAAGACCTTCGGCTGCCAGATGAACGAGTACGACTCGGACAAGATGGCCGATGTGCTGCATGCGGCTCATGGGTACGAGAAGACCCAGGACATGGCCGAGGCCGACCTGATCCTGTTCAACACCTGCTCGGTACGCGAGAAGGCCCAGGAGAAGGTGTTTTCCGACCTCGGGCGGGCGCGCGACCTGAAGAAGCCCGGCGCCCGCATTGGCGTCGGCGGCTGCGTCGCCAGCCAGGAGGGCGCGGCGATCATTGAGCGCGCACCCTATGTCGATGTGGTCTTCGGCCCGCAAACCCTGCACCGCCTGCCGCAGTTGCTGCAGCAGCGCGAACTGCAGGACCGTTCCCAGGTGGATATCCGCTTTCCCGAGATTGAAAAGTTCGACCACCTGCCGCCGGCTCGCGTCACGGGGGCCAGCGCCTTCGTCAGCGTGATGGAGGGTTGCTCCAAGTACTGCAGCTACTGTGTAGTGCCCTACACCCGTGGCGAGGAAGTATCGCGCCCCTTCGAGGACGTGCTGGTCGAGGTCGCTGGCCTGGCCGAGCAGGGCGTCAAGGAGGTCACCTTGCTGGGGCAGAACGTCAACGCCTACCGCGGCCGCATGGGCAGCGGTGCCGACATGGCCGACTTTGCCACCCTGCTGGAATACGTGTCGGAACTGCCCGGCATCGCGCGCATCCGCTACACCACCAGCCACCCGAATGAGTTCACACCGGCGCTGATCCGCGCCTACGAGCGCCTGCCCAAGTTGGTCAGCCACCTGCATCTGCCGGTGCAGCACGGCTCGGACCGGATCCTGATGGCCATGAAGCGCGGCTACACGGCTCTGGAATACCGTTCCACGGTGCGCAAACTGCGTGCCATCCGGCCCGACATGGCCCTGAGCAGCGACTTCATCGTCGGCTTCCCCGGCGAGACCGAGACCGATTTCAACCAGTTGATGAAGTTGATCGACGACATCGGATTCGACAATTCCTTCAGTTTCATCTTCAGCCCGCGCCCTGGCACGCCTGCGGCCGCACTGCAGGACGAAACGCCCCACGAACTGAAGTTGCGCCGGCTGCAGCAGGTGCAGGCCGTGATCAACCACAACATCCGCACCTTCAGTGAGCGTCTGGTCGGCACGGTACAACGCATTCTGGTGGAAGGCCCGTCACGGCGCGACTCCGGCGAGTTGACCGGACGCACCGAATGCAACCGGGCCGTCAACTTCGCCGGCGCGCCCCACCTGGCCGGCAGCCTGGTCGACGTACGTGTCAGCGCAGCGCGCAGCTACTCGCTGCGGGGCGAACCGATTACCAGCACACAAAGCGCGCTGGCTTGAGCTGCCCGGCCTCGGACGCTACATAAAAAGTAGCTGTTCGTGTTTGTCTCATGCGGCTTGCAGCCAAATCCAAGAGTGCAACCCGAGGCTAGAAGGGCATTTTCGGGCCACCCTTCATGGAGCCCATGCGCTTCATCATCTTGAGCATGCCACCGCCCTTCATCTTCTTCATCATGTCCTGCATCTGCTCGAACTCCTTGAGCATGCGGTTGACGTCCTGCACCTGAACACCAGCACCGGCGGCAATGCGGCGTTTGCGCGTGGCCTTGATCAACTCCGGTTTGCGCCGCTCCAGCGCGGTCATGCTGTGGATGATGCCCTGCTTGCGGCGGATGTCGCGCTCGGCCCGGCCCATGTCGACCTGACCGGCCTTGGCCGCCATGGCCGCTGGAAGTTTGTCCATCAGGCTGGCCAGGCCGCCCATCTGGTTCATCTGCTGGATCTGCGCCAGAAAGTCGTTCAGGTCGAAGCCGGCTCCACTCTTGACCTTCGCAGCCAGCCGTTGCGCCGCGTCCATGTCAACGCCGGAAGTGACCTGCTCAACCAGGGCCAGGATGTCGCCCATGCCCAGGATCCGGCCGGCATGGCGTTGTGCGTCGAAGACTTCCAGGCCGTCGATCTTTTCACTGGTGCCGGCGAACTAGATCGGCGCCCCTGTGATCTGTCGCACCGACAGCGCGGCGCCGCCGCGCGAGTCGCCATCCGTCTTGGTCAGGATGATGCCGCTCAACGGCAGCGCCTGGCTGAAGGCGCGCGCCGTATTGACCGCATCCTGGCCCTGCATGGCATCGACCACGAACAGCGTCTCTACCGGAT
>JANMKM010000175.1:0-3268 GCA_031372035.1 Rhodoferax sp.
GGAAGACGGTGGCGAGCAGCCCTTGGTGTAGGGCGCAACATAGTCAGTCAAGGCGCCGATCAGGCCCGCGCGCACACTCGGGTCATCGACCAGCAGTTTGCCGCTGTCGTTGACAAGCTTCACGTTGTAAGCGTCCATGAAGGTGAGGAAGGAGTAGAACGAGTCGCTGGAATCCACACCCATCGGCTGGCCGATGCCAAAGGTGCGGTTGCCGCTTTTGGCACGGTGCGCCGGCTGTACTTTGTCGCACCAGAACGACCAGTAGTCCTTCCAGTTGGTGGGGATGTCGGATTCCTTGAAACCGGCGTCGGCCAGCATGTCGATCCAGTACTCGATGTGCATGGTCTGCTGCTTCATCGGAAAGCCGTAGTAGGCCCGGTTCTTCGCGACATCGTTGTACAGGAACACGGTCTCGGCGGTGTTCGGTGCAAAGCGAGCGCGGATCGGGTTGATCACGCTGCTGATGTCTTCGAGCTTGCCGTCAAAAGCCCACTTGCCCGTGACCTGAAAATCGTAGACGTCGGCATAGGCCACGTCCGGCGGGTTGCCCGAATCGAGCGCCGCCACGGTCTTCGGGATCATGTCCTGGATCGGGTATTGCGAGAGCTCGACCTTCACGCCCTTGTGCTTGGCCTCGTACTTCTTGATGGCATCGAACAGCGCATCGTCTTCGGCCTTGTAGAAGCCCTTGACCCACCAGACGGTCAGCTTCTCCTGGGCCACGGCCTGGCCACCAGCCAGTAGCGCCGTGGCAAAAAGAGCCGCAGTTGCGGCTAACTTGAACTTCATGTGAATGTCTCCTTCTTGGGGTGGTTGCGGTAACAGGTGCGGGGACGGCGCGGCGCTCAGGCCGCCCGCAGTTGCTGCGCCGGGCGATGCACCCGCGGCAGCCGCCGGCGCGAGGCCAGCACATGCTCGATATCGTTGTGGGCGCCGTCGATCAGCACGCCGATGGCGCGCTCCGCCCGGGCCGGGTCGCGCTCGATCACGGCGTCGAGCACGGCCCGGTGCAGCGGCAGGGAACTCAAGGGACCGCCCTTCTTCGACGTGGACAGCTCGAAGCTGGTGCGCAGCAAGGCGCTCAGGGCCTTGCTCATCTGCACCAGCATGCGGTTGTGCGAGGCCCGCAGCAGGCCCTGGTGAAAGCGCAGGTCGTAGGAGACGTAGTCGCCGCCTACGGTCACGGCGCGCTTCATGCCGGCGTAGGCGTCCTCGATACCGGCAATGTCTTCCGGCGTGGCGCGGGCCGCAGCCAGCTTCACGGCGGCGGGCTCCACCAGGCGCCGCAGGTCCTGCAGGTCGCGGATGAACTCGGGCGTGAGGCCGGCCTTGACCTGCCAGGCGATCACGTCGGCGTCAAACCAGTTCCAGTCCTCTTCCGGCAGCACCCGGGTCCCAACCTTGGGGCCGGTGTGCAGCAGGCCCTTGGCCACCAAGGACTTGACCGACTCGCGCACCACGGTACGGCTGACACCCAGTTCTTCGCACAGCGCCGACTCGGGCGCGATGTTGGCCCCTACCGGATAGCGGCCAGCAAGGATCGCCTCGCCGAGGAAATCCACGGTATTGCCGTGCACGTTTTTCATCACCTTGCCTGGTTGCATCACGGCACCGGTGTCAGCAGCGGCCGGCTGGCGAAATGCGCCTGCAGGTTGCCGAAAGCCAGATCGGCCATGGCCCTGCGGGTCTCCCAGGTGCCACTGGCCATGTGCGGTGTCAGCACCACGTTGTGGCGGGTGCGCAGCGCCTCGGGCACATTCGGCTCGTCGGCATACACATCAAGCGCGGCGCCGGCAATTGCGCCGGATTCCAGCGCCGCGATCAGCGCGTCCTGGTCCACCACGGAGCCGCGCGCCACATTGATCAGGTAGCCCTCGGGCCCCAGCGCTGCCAGCACCTCGGCGTTGATCAGGCCGCGGGTCGCAGTGCCACCGGGCGTGATGACGATCAGGAAGTCCACGGCTGCAGCCAGTGCCAGCGCCGTCGGGTAGTAGCGGTAAGGCCCGGGCTTTTCAGCGCGCGCGGTGTAGGCGATCTGCATGTCGAAGCCGGCCGCACGCCGGGCAATGGCCTGGCCAATGCGGCCCAGACCGACAATGCCGACGCGCGCGCCGCTGACCTTGCGCGCCAGCGGCATGGGACCGGCCGGCCACTTGCCTTCGCGCACAAAGGCGTCGGCCTGCGGTATGCGCCGGCCGATGGACAGCATCAGGGCGATACCCAGGTCGGCCACGTCATCGGTCAGCACGTCGGGCGTGTTGGTGACCGGCACGCCGCGGGCACGGGCTGCGGCCACGTCCACCCCGTCGTAACCCACGCCAAAGATCGAGACAATTTCCAGTGCTGGCAATTGCTGCATCAGCTCGGCCGGCACCTTGGACTCACCACCTCCGCAGATGGCGCGGATACGCGGCGCAACGATGGCGAACGCCGCCGGGTCGGAAAAATGGACGCGGTCATGCACCTGAAACTCCGACTGCAGAGCTTCCATCAACGGCGGCCACAATTTGGCAACCACCAGGATCTCGGGCTTTGACACGCACACTCCAGTTAGGGGACCATGGCGGTGGGCGTACAAGCACCACTTTACAGACCGCCGACTGTTGTATATCGTATTACCATAATACTAATAGACCCTCAGGGTAAACCCCGAATTCGCACCAAAACCCCACTCCACCATGAACCAGAAACCGAAAAAACCCGCGCACGAACTTCGCAGCCAGCAATGGTTTGGCCGGCAGGACCGCGACGGCTTTGCCTACCGCAGCTGGGTCAAGGGCAAGGGCGTCCCGCATGACCAGTTTGACGGCCGCCCGGTGATCGGCATCTGCAACACCTTCAGCGAGCTGACACCTTGCAACAGCCACTTCCGCACCCTGGCCGAGCAGGTGAAGATCGGCGTCTACGAGGCTGGCGGCTTTCCGCTGGAATTCCCGGTGATGTCGCTGGGCGAGACCCTGCTGCGGCCCACCGCCATGCTGTACCGCAATCTGGCCAGCATGGACGTGGAGGAAAGCATCCGCGGCAACCCGGTGGACGGCGTGGTGCTGCTGATGGGTTGCGACAAGACCACGCCCTCGCTGGTGATGGGCGCGGCCAGCGTGGACCTGCCGACCATCGGCGTCTGCGGCGGGCCGATGCTGACCGGAAAGTGGCGCGGCCAGGATCTCGGCTCGGGCACCGGCGTCTGGAGCATGAGCGAGCAGGTTCGCGCCGGGACTCTCAAGCTCGCGGACTTTTTTGAAGCTGAGAGCTGCATGCACCGCAG